>NZ_DATAGQ010000091.1:0-3635 GCF_036263595.1 Geminicoccus sp.
GTCAGCAGACCGATGTAGAGATTCATTGGATTGGCTGGCCTGCCACAGTCGATGGGCCTAGCAGGAACAGCAGCAGCCAGGGTTCGTTCCTGCGGCGCTGGGCGATCAGCCAGGGTCGTTCAACCAAGGGAACGGCAGCGAGTTGTGGATTGCAGTGGCGGCGATGGCCGCGTGTCCCATGGCGACACACCGACACATTTGTCAAAAGCAAGTGCCGGAACGACCAGCGGGAGCTGCCACGGCAGGTTGTTCTTCCCGAAAGCCCTGGCTGGGCCGAGATCGAGGGAGGCCCACGCAACAGAGTAGATGCTCTAAGGTCCGACGGTAGCCTGCATGGGCAGGACAAGCGTCTCTGGCGACTTCGGGGCCTCAGCAAGGTCGGGCGCTGAACCGCGCCGAACCTCCACCATCACCTCATCGGCCACGAGTTGCAGAACTGCCTTGTCGCGCGTGCTGATGCTGCGTGGAACGGTGTCGATGAGGCAGAGTGAACCGATTGCCGACCCGTTATCGGTTCGCAGGGGAGCACCAGCATAAAACCGGATGCCGCGCTCCTTGAGCCAGGGGTTGTTGGCAAACCGCTTGTCCCTCAGGACGTCCTCGACGACGATAACCTCGTTGGCTGCGACGACGTGGCTGCAGATCGACATCTCACGTGCTGCCTGACGCGCACTGGCAAGGTCCGGCGGCAGGCCGGTGCTCGATTTCCAGAACTGCCGGTGCTCATCGACCAGCGACACCAGGCAGATCGGCACGTCAAAGGCCTTTGCCAGCTTCCGTGTGATGCGATCGAATCGTTCCTCCGGAGGTGTGTCGAGCAGCCCTGTCTCGTTGAGGGCCGCCAGCCGAACGTCCTCGTCGGCCGCAGCCGGGGCCGCCATGGTCGGGCAAGAGAGTGGCGTCGTGGCCAAGGCCTCAATGCGTGTGAGCGCGCTTGTGAGCGAGCAAGCGACGAGATCGGCCATCAGCCCAGCCGCCGGATCATCGGTCTTGGCCTCATCGAGTTGCCCGTTCCAAAGACCAACCATGATCTTGATGTCTGGTGCCTTGCGCCGCAGGCGGCGGCAAGCCTGACGCGCCTGAGCAACCGCCGAACGATTCAGGTAGGACAGACAGACAAGCTCGACGTCCTTCAGGTCGATGTTGGCGATGCCCTCAGGGCTGATCGCATCTGCAGGGAGGACCTGAGAGCCGATCCCCCGGCGCTCCAGGAGTTGGGCCAGCATACAGGCAGCGGCACGGTCAAGGCCGGTCCGGCCGGCGATGCAGGCCACCGGTTTGCCCACCCAGATGATGGGCTCCATCCGGGCACTGCTATCGGCTTCCTCCACGTCCGGTCCTTCATGGTCGGCGAGATCTGCCACCAGTGTGACGAAGCCCTCGGTAACCAGCGCGCGCGACTCGCCAAACAGCCGCTCGCGCGAACGGTCGGCTTCCGCCAGTCGCAGGGCCGGCAGCCCGACCTCGTCATAGAACGTGGCGAGCGGCTGCGTCTCGAGGATGGCTGCGGACATGTCCTCCCCTTCATGGGCATCCCCGGCCAGCATGCGCTGGTAGAGGCGTTCGGAGGGGCTGAGCACCGGCTGGCTGCCGAGCATCACGTCCAAGAAGCGGAGATGAGGCACGTAGCGGGCGACAACTGCCAGGCAGACCGTAAGCGGGGTCGAGAGCAACAGACCCACCGGGCCCCAAAGAGCCGTCCAGAACACCGCTGCCACCAAGATCGCCACCGTAGAGACGCCGGTGCTGGCGCCGTAGAGCCACGGCTCGAGCACGCTGTTGCTGATCAACTCTACCGTGAGGATCAGCCCAAGCGTCCAGAACAACATGCTCCAGCCTGGGTCGACTGCCACCGCAAGTGCGATCGGAAAGAGTGCGGCCACAAACGGCCCCACATAGGGGACGAACCGCAGAACAGTCGCCAGCACACCCCAAAGAAGCGCATTTGGGACGCCGATGAGCCAGAGCCCCAGGCCGATCGGAATGCCGTAGGTGGCGTTGACCAGGAGCTGCATCAGCAAAAAGCGGCTTACCCGCTGTGCCACGTCGTTCATCGCCTGGATCGTCTGCTGGAGGTCGCCACCGAACAGCCCGATCAGGCGGTCGCGCAGGTCTTCCCGCTCGATCAGCATGAAAACCACCAGGACGATGACGATGCCGGCAGTGCCGACCGGGGCCAGCAGCGGCAAGCCGATGCTCTGCAGGACCTCCAGCGTCGTGGTGGGAGGCTCCTCGACGCGGACGGTCACTGGCTCGCCGGCCGGTCGATCCTCCACGGTGGGGTGCAGCTCGGCACCCAGCTCACGCAGCATGGTCGTCGCATGGTCGAGGACGCCACCCTGTGGAGCAGCGTCCTGAAAAGAACGGATCTTGGCTGCGATATTGTTCTGGTACTGCGGGAGGTTGTCCGCCAGCTGGACCAGTTGGCTGCCGACAAGCACACCAAACGCGGCGATGCCGGCGAAGGCCACGAGAACAACCAGCAGCACAGCCGGGATCCGGGACAGACCCCATCGCTTCAGGCGCACGGCCATGGGTGCCAGGGCAAAACTCAGAAGCACAGCCAGGGCGACAGGAATGAGAATAGCGCGACCGAAATAGAGCGCGCCAATAACGGCAGCGCCGACCACGACAGTTGCCATCAGGATGATCGCGGAGTGCAAGGCCCGCCCGGCGGGGAAGCGCCCAGAGGAGAAGCCGGTTTGGTCGCAAAGGCCATCGTATTCGCCACAGGCTCTGCGTCGGATGCTCCCGACGAAGCTTCAGATAACCTCGGTACCATCTGCATGTTCCCGCTTGGCGGATGGCGGGTTTACGTCAGGCTCTGGCCGCGCATGGTATTTTGGATCGCCGAATGAAGATCTGCACTGTACGTGGATACTGGGACCCTGAGTTGAAGCCAAAGCAGCTAAGTCCGCGGGCGAAAGCGGCTCATGCCGGGTAACGGCGGGTAACTTGAAGCCGTGCCGTTCGATGAGCCAGGTCCTGTCGTAGGCTTCGCACGAGGCGAGAACGGCCTGGCACAGCTCCTCAACCGTGGCAAAGTTGCCGTGGAGGGTGTTGGCTGCCAACACTGCCTGGATCGCGACCACTAGGTCGGCATCCGGGGCCAAGCCATAGGGGTTGCCGCTGAGGGACGAGAGCGTCCGGCTCACAGCTTTTGCGTCCAGCCAAAGGACGGTCGGCCTCCAGGGTGGCGATCTTCTTGGCCAGCAGGTCATGCTCGATCAACTCTTGGCCGAGCTTGGCCTTGAGCCGTTGGGCTACCACCGCCGCCTCCCTGGCAGCCAGAAGACGTCACGCCGCCCGCTTGGGCGCCGCGGCCGTGACCCTAATGAGACTGGCGCGAAAGCCGTGGCTGCTGGCTTGTAAGCTGAGTAGGGCGGATATGTGAGCGCCTAAGGCTAAAACTTCCGGCGCATCCCGCCGCTCATCGGCACCGGATTGACTGATGCCGAGAACTCGATGCGCCACCGTCTACTTCGTCAAGCGCGGCTGGCTGTCGATGCTGGCGCCGCTGGAGGACGGTGATGTCGCCGAGGTGGGCTTGGTCGGGCTGCCGGTCATCCTAGGCGAGCCGTAAGACGACCTGGAAGCCATGGTGCAATGTCCAGGTGGCGCACCGCTGCCTGCAA
>NZ_DATAGQ010000092.1:0-4204 GCF_036263595.1 Geminicoccus sp.
GTCAGCAGACCGATGTAGAGATTCATTGGATTGGCTGGCCTGCCACAGTCGATGGGCCTAGCAGGAACAGCAGCAGCCAGGGTTCGTTCCTGCGGCGCTGGGCGATCAGCCAGGGTCGTTCAACCAAGGGAACGGCAGCGAATTGTGGATCGCGGTGGCGGCGATGGCCGCGTGCCCCATGGCGACGCTGATCTGTGCCAGGCCCTTCACCACGTCGCCGGCTGCATAAAGGCCAGGCACGGTGGTCTGCAGGTGCGCGTCGACGAGAAGTGCTCCGTCCTCGTCATGGTCTGCGCCCAGGTCCACGGCCAAGCCGGATCGCGGCTGCAGTCCGAGCGCCACGTACAGGGAATCGAACCGGTGGTGCTCGCTGTCAGCGGTGGTGGCCGTGGCACCATGCTCGTCGAAGGCCAGGTCCGTGACCGGCCCCTCGACGATATGGACCCCGGCGTTCTGCAGCGCTTCGCGGTCAGCCTCGTCCAGGTCCCAGTGATCGCGCAGGGTGAGCACGGTGAGGTCGTCGGTGTAGCCGCGCAGCAGCATCGCCTCGCGTACCCGGCACTTACCGGCGCTTGCCAGCGCCACGCTGCGGCCGCGCACCTCGTAGGCATCGCAGATAGGGCAGTAGCGGAGCACGCCGCGGGCTACGGCTTGCTCGAGGTCCGGCAGGCTGACCGGTGGTGGTACGTCGTCCGTGCCGGTGGCCAGCAGGACGGTCGCCACGTCATGCGTACGGCCGTCATCGGTGGTTGCCCGGAAGCCACCCTCCGGCCGTCGCTCCAGCCGTTCCACCTGGCCCTTGACCAGTTCCGCGCCGTAGCGCTGGCCCTGGTCGCGCATCCGCGCCAGCAGTTCCTTGCCAGGGATGCCGTCGGGAAAGCCGGCGTGATTATGCGACACGGGAATCCAGGACGCCCTGCTGGCGTCGGCATCGACGACCAGGAAGCTTCGGCGGAAACGTGCGAGATAGATGGCGGCGGTGAGTCCCGCGGGACCGCCGCCGATGATCAGGCAGTCCACGGACGTTCCTGCCGGCTGGAAGCGATGCCGAACATGCAGAAGGCGTCCTATTTGGCCGACAGGTTGGAGAACATCAGCACCTTGCGCTCGAGGTCGAACGTCACGTGGTCGCTGGCGGCGAACAACTTCAGCATCGGCTCCATGTCGTCGGCGTCGACATCGAGGATGTATTCCTCCACGCCGTTGTCGAGGATGAGCTGGACGGTGAAGGTGCCGGGCTGCCCCCGTTCGCGCTCGGTCCAGGATGCCTGGTAGTTGGTGACCTCGCGTACCTTGTACCGGCGCTCGAGCGCCTGCTCCTGCTGGTCCGACATGGCGGCCTCCTTCGTGGCTTGCTCCGGGACGGATCGTGTCCCGCGGGCACAAAGGCGTGGAGGTGGGCAGGTTCCGACGCCGGCACGTGTTCCGGCGACGGAAGAAGACGTGCTATACAGCCCTGTTGGTGGACTTGCCGCAGGCCATCGGCAGCTTCGCAGCCACGTTTTGCATGAACGAACCCAAGAAACCGGCCTGAATCAACGGGCCGCGCTTCTGTCCGTCCCTCCGTCGGCCGCTAGATCAGCCGGTCGATCTTCGACGCCATGATGAAATCATTCTCATGGAGCCCTTTGATCGTCTTGGTCTGCAGCGACACGACGACATAGCCCCAGCCAAAGCTGATGTCCGGATGGTGCCCTTGCGCCTCTGCCACCTCCGCCACGAGCCGGACGAAGGCGAAGGCCGCCGCGAAGTCCTGGAACCGGTACCTCCGCTCGATCCGCCGCCCCCCGTCCTGCAGCGACCAGTCCGGCACGAGCGCCCGATAGGCCTCCGCCTCAGCCTCGCTCAAGGAAGGGCTGCCTCGCCGGCACGGCACGCAGGACCTGTCCGCCAGGGCCGCCATGCCTCATTGCCCCATGATGAAGCTGGCGCACCGGTCGCCCAGCATCATGGCAGGGGCGTTGGTGTTGCCCGCGTTGATGTTGGGCACCGAGGACATGTCGCACACGCGGAGGCGATCGACGCCGCGCACCCTCATCCGCGCATCCAGCACGACCATCGGATCACCGTCCGCACCCATCCTGCAGGTTCCGGCCGGGTGGTAGTTCGTCTTGACGAAGCGCCGGCAATGCAGCCGCACCGCCTCGTCGTCGGGCGCATCGCCGAGAATGGCCACATGGTCGATCCGCTCGGCGAGCGGGCTGGTGTGAAACGCACGGAGGAAGAAGCGAACGCCGGCCATCATCTCGTGCATGTCCCGCTCGTCCAGCAGCAGGTTCGGCGAGACGAGCGGCATGGCGGCAGGATCGGCCGACCTGAGCTGGACGGTCCCGCGCGACTTTGGCTTCACCACCACCGTCGTGATGGTAAAGCCGTGGGTGTCCTTGATCAGGGTCTTGGTGTCACGGTCGAGATAGACGATCGGCACGCAGAAGGCCTGGATCGTCGGCGGCGCGTCCGGGTCGGTGGGGTTCACGAACGCGCCGGCCTCGACACCGGCCGACAGGATCGGGCCGGTCCCGAAGAGCTTGAACTGGATGCCGTTGCGCAGCATCCGCCAGCCGACACCCTCGCCGAAATAGCCGTAGCGGCCATTGGCGATCGCCGCGATCGGGACTTCCGGGTGGTCGATGAGGTTCGACCCCACACCCGGAAGATCGACCAGGCAGTCGATGCCGTGACTCTTGAGCTGATCGGCCGGCCCGATGCCGGACAGCATGAGGAGCTTCGGCGTCACCAAGGCACCGGAGCTCACGATGATCTCGCCCGACGCATAGGCGATCTGGTCCTGGCCGTCGCGCCGGTAGGCGACGCCGACGGCCCGGCCGTTCTCGACGATGATCCGCGACACCTCCGCATTCAGCCGCAGGGTCAGGCGCGGATCGTCCTTCAGCGGCTCGATGAAGGCATAGGCGGCACTGCTGCGCTTCCCGCTCCGGTTCATGAACTGGTAGAGGCCGACGCCACGCTGGGTAGGGCCGTTGAAGTCGTGGTTGTACGGCTCGCCCAGGACCTGCATCGCCTGCAGGAACCAGCGCGAGACATCGTTCACATGGGCCGGGTCCGAGACGAGGAGCGGCCCGTTGGCGCCGTGCCGCTCGTCATGAAGCCGGTTGTTCCCTTCCATGCCCCGGAAGTGCGGAAGGACCGCCTTCCAACTCCAGTCTGCCCCATCGTTGTTGCCACGCATGATCTCGTGCCACTCGTCATAGTCCGACGGCCGGCCACGGATATAAACCTGCGCGTTCACCGACGAGCCGCCACCCAGCACATTGCCCTGCGGGATGTCGTGTGCTCGGCCTTCCAGATGCTGCTGCGGTACCGTGGTATGGTAGCGCATGAACTTGCTGCCATTGATCATCTTGAAGATGCCGGGTGGCATGTCGAGCAAGGGATGGCGGTGGGAGTGCCCGGCCTCGAGCAGGAGGACGCGATGGTTCCCGGCCACCAGCTTCGCTGCCACGACACAGCCGGACGATCCTCCGCCGACAACGATGTAGTCGAACTCTTCGCGTGCCATCTCAGGTTCCGGGTTCTGTTCGTGCTTGCGGGTATTCCGAGCGACCCGGAACGCCGCAGGAGTCCGGGTGCCAGGCTGCTGGCCAGGCCACTTGGCGACGCAACAGCCTGCGCGGAGCGCGGTCGTCAAGCGGGAAGAACCACCTGACCGGGAAGGAAGCGCTGCCCCCTCAAGGTGCATCACTGCACTGAGGAGGGCGCCAGTGGTTCAGCGGTCTCTGCCCGGGCGGGTCGACCATCGGCTTGCCGAGGGCACCAAAGTTGCGGAAGCCCCTTCCAGTCCCGGAACCGCTGCACAAGGCATGTCTGGCAAGTCGACGTGCAGCCGGATTATCAAGGCCGCCCGTCCTCGGATCTGCCGAGATCGAAGCGGTCTTTCGGCATTCTTGATGCAGAGCAGGAGTAAGACAGGCGACATCGTTTCTGGGTCAAATCGCAGCAAGCCCCGATGCCGGAGAAGATGAGGACGAGCGCGGCTTGTACATCGTCCACTTGGTCGTCTTGAGCCGGCTGTTGCGCCCTGCCGTGGTCGAGGTGCTTCCAAGGGAGACTGCCGCGAAACCCTGGCCTTGGCCGTGCTGCTGTGATTCGATCCTGGTGAAGCAGGATGGGGGCGTCCGATGGTGCGCAAGGCGGTGGGTCAGGTGAGCCTGGTGGAAGCGCTGCTGCCGGCGGCCTTTGGCAG
>NZ_DATAGQ010000093.1:0-125285 GCF_036263595.1 Geminicoccus sp.
AACGGCAGGATCACCGCGAGCGCCCCCATGAACAGCAGGATCTGTGCCCAATGACGGTTCAGCCCGCACATTCTTTACCGCCTAAAATCATAAACCCGACGGATTTTGTAAAGTATTAGATACGTCCTCGCCAGAGCCAAATCGCCGCCGCGGAACGGCTCAGCCTGCGACCACCGCTGCCGGCGGCCAGAGGTCTTCGAGCTGCTGACGGGCTGGCGCGCCTCGCCGTGCTTCCGCCCAGCTGCAGTTGAACCCCACCGCCAGTGTCATCGTCGACGACGGCACGTCGTCCAGGCTCCCATGCACCGTCCCGGGCTGCCCGCGCACCGGACCGCCCAGTTCCACGAACAGGGTCGTGTCGCCGAGCTGCCGGTGGCGCAGGTCAGCCGCCCGGCCGAGTTCTATCGCGACAAGCACACGAGCACTGCCAGCCAGGCGCGTCGCGAGGTCCAGCAGGCGCGGGTCGCGCGCCAGCTTGCCTAAGGGCGTTGGTTCGTGCGGGCGCAGCACGGTCAGCGGCCTGCCGGCCGCACCCAGCCGCGAGCTCGCCTCCACCTCGAGCCATCCGACCTCATCGGCAGCGAACAGGTCGAAGCTCGGTGCAGGCTCCGTCGGGCTCGACGGAACCTGCAGGCGGCGCCGGTCGATCACCGGCGAGGTCAGCGTGCTCATATGCCCCCTCCATGGGAGACGTGGATGCCGCATTCGGTCTTGGACGTTCCGGCCCAGCGGCCGGCACGGGGATCCTCGCCCTCCGCCACCGGGCGCGTGCAGGGTGCGCAGCCGATCGAGCGGTAGCCTTCCGCTACCAGTGGATGCGCCGGCAGGTCATAGCTGGCCCGATAGGCTTCGAGGTCCTCGCTGGACCACTGGGCGAGCGGGTTGATCTTGATCCGCCCGCTGCCGTCCTCGACCTCGAACACCGGCAGGTTGTCGCGGGCACCGCCCTGGAACCGCTTGCGACCGGTGATCCAGGCGTCGAAGCCGGAGAGCGCCTCGTCCAGCGGCTCGGTCTTGCGGAAATGGCAGCAGAGATCGGGATCGTGGGCGTGCAGGTTGCCGATCGGGTCGATGCGGCCAAGCATCCGCAGGTCGGGCCTGGCGTCGCGCACGTCCCGCAGCCCCAGCTGCTCCACGAGCAGCCCGCGATAGGCGAGCGTCGCCGGGAAATGGGCCAGCGTGTCCAGGAAGATGACCGGAATGTCCCGGTCGACCTGGGACACCATGTGCAGCAGCACGACGCTTTCGGCGCCGAACGACGAGACCAGCGCGGTCTGGCCGCGCAGGGGGGCCTTGGGGCCCAGCAACGACGAGATGAGATCCTGGCCGCAGAGATGGCCGTAGTTGCCCAGGAGCGCTTCGCGGCGCTCGACGGGGCCCATGGCCTTCAGGCGTTCGCCCGCTTCGAGAATGGTTGCCTGCGGCATGAGAAAGCTCCGGACGCAGTGGCTCGGAGACGGAAAATACGCCAACGGCATTGGAGCAGCGAACGATATTTCATAAAGCTACAGGTAATAAGATCTATACAACAGAAAAGTATCGTATATCCATTCGACGGCATGAGAAAGCCCGCCGAGTCGCCCCGGCGGGCTAACCAATGCACTCCATGGCCACGCTCCAACACAAGGGAGCCGCGGGTGGATCCCCGCGGACGGTCGCCCGAGTCAGGATGGGACGGAGGGCGTCCTCAGAGCTCGTCGCGCTCGGCGCGCTTGCGCATCAGCTTGCGGAAGCGACGCACCGCCTCTGCCTTCTCGCGGGCACGACGCTCGGAGGGCTTCTCGTAGTGCCTGCGCATGCGCAGCTCGCGGTACAGACCCTCGCGCTGCATCTTCTTCTTGAGTGCACGCAGAGCCTGATCGACATTGTTGTCGCGGACCTGGACCTCGACGATGACCGTTCTCCTCGGCGAAAACAAATGACTCATGCCGCGGCCACGCTCGCGGCCGACGCGGCGGGCCCTATACCACCGTCCTACCGGCCGGGCAATGTCTGGCTGGCGCGGCAGGCTATCGGCAGGAGGAGCCGGATAGGCAAACGTCGCGTGACGTAGGGAAGGCGCCACGGTAGATGCCCGGCATGACCGTACTTCCCGTCCTGCGCATGGGCCACCCCGTGCTTCTTTCCGTCGCCGAGCCGGTCGGCCTGCCGATCGGGCCCGAGATCCGCGAACTGGCCCAGGACATGGTGGAAACCATGCATGCCGAGGAAGGGATCGGGATCGCGGCGCCCCAGGTCGGCCGCTCGCTTCGGCTCATCGTGGTGCTGCCGCTGTCCGAGCGCGGCAGCCAGCCCGAGGTGGCGCCGCTGATCATCGTCGATCCGGAGCTGGAGCCGCTGGGCGAGCAGGTGGAAGAGGCGACGGAGGGATGCCTGTCCATTCCCGGGCTCCGCGGCGAGGTCCCGCGCTTTGTCCGGGTGCGCTGGTCCGGGCGCGACCTCGACGGTGCCGCCATCGGCGGCGAAGCCCAGGGACTGTTCGCCAGGGTCCTTCAGCACGAGGTCGACCATCTCGACGGCATCCTCTACCCGATGCGGATGGACAATCTACGTTCTCTGGCATTCGTCGATGCGATGCCGCCGGATCCGGAGGAGAACGAGCCATGAAGTCCGACGAGGCGCTGGCCCTGAAAGCCGTCCAGAAGGACCGCCTGTTCGAGATGGTCCTGCAGCACGTCCCGTTCGACGGCTGGGGCAGCAAGAGCCTGAATGCGGCCGCGCACGACCTGGGCATGACGTCGATCACCGCGCGTCGTCTCTTCCCGCAGGGACAGGAAAGCCTCCTGGCGTGGCTGGGCCACTGGCTGGACCGAAAGGCAACCGAGCGGCTAGCCGATGTCGATCTGACCAAGTTGCGCATCCGCGAGCGGATCGCGAAGCTCGTTTCGGTCCGTCTCGACATCCTCAAGGGGCACAAGGAGGCGATGCGGCGGGCGGTGGCGGCGGGCGTTCTGCCGCACAACCTATTTGCCACCGGTCGGCGGATCTGGTCGGGGGCCGACGATATCTGGCGGGCCGCCGGCGACCGCGGCACCACCGCCGAGTTCGACTACTGGACCAGGCGTGGCCTCCTGTCGGGCGTCTGGATCGCCGCCTTTCTGTTCTGGCTGGAGGACCGCAGCGACGACGACGCCGAGACGCAGGCCTTCCTCGGGCGGCGCATCGACGACGTCATGCGCATCGCCAAGCTCAAGGGCCGGCTGCAGACGACCTTGCGCGGCATCCCGGGGCTGGGCGTCTTCATGGGCAGGGAGCCGCTGCGCCCCACGCGCAGCTGACCGGTTCTCGCAACCTCATCTTCCCAGCTCCATCTTCCCATGTGACCATGCCGTGACGTATCTGGCGTCAGCCGTCCCGCCGGGCGGCCTGTAACGGCTTGTTCCTCGGAAGGACGGGATGATCGTCTATGTCGCGACATGGCCGCGCTGTGGCAACAGCGTGCTCCGCGACCTGTTCTGGCTGAACTGGGGCGTGACGGTCACCGATCCCTACATGCCCGCCTCCGGGCTGGCGACCTGGACGAAGATCATGACCGCCAAGCACGGTGTGATCATCGACCCGGACGAGCCGCAGATCTTCCACCTCGGCGCCAAGGTCGGGCTGCTGCCGGGCTGGCTTGGCTGGCTGACCGAGGAGCGGCGCGCGGAGCTCGCTGCCGAGCGCGTGACCTACTACCTCAAGACCCACGAGCCGCCATTCGCCAGCTACCTGCCCGGCGAGAAGGTGGTGCAGATGGTGCGCCACCCATTGGCCGCCTGCTGGTCCTGGCACTGCCTGACCAAGGAACAGAAGGCGCACCGTTCCATCCCGCCCGAGGTGCTGGCGACGGAGGGCCATGCAGGCCTTCTGGGATTCGCCGACTATCACGAGCGATGGCTGGACGTGGAGGTGCCTCTGGTCCGTATCGCCTATGAACGACATGCCGGGCACCCGGAAGCGACCGTCCGCACCATCGGCGCCTATCTGGGCCTGCCCGTGGACCGTCCGAGGGTCGCCAGCTTCTCCACGATGAAGAGCGTCAATCCGATGCGCTACCGTGCCGGCCGCGTCGCAGGCTGGCAGGGAACGGACGAGCAGGCGCAAGCCGTGTGGGATGCCTGCCGCGAGGTCGGGATGCGCCTGGGCTATCCATCGATGGATACGGTCGTCGGCCGAGCGGAGCCTGCCTACGCCTCGGCCGGCTGACGCACTTCCTGCCCCTCGCGGCGCACCGCGCTCACTTCCTGGGCGAGCACGGTGCTGTAGGGACTGCCCGCCGGGATCGCCTGGACAGGGCCGCGCTCCGCCGCCGTCGGCGCCGGCCGCCGGGTCATCCGCCAGAGCGCGAACAGCCCGATCGCCGCGTGCGCCAGGGCCAGCATCAGCGGGAAGGCATAGATGCCGAAATGCTCCATGATGAACGAGGTCAGGGTCGGTCCGATGGCTGCCCCCAGCCCGTTCGCCAGGAGGAGCGCACCGCTCACCCCCACCATCTGGTCGGGTCGCATGAAGTCGTTCGTATGCGCCACGCCCAGCGAGTACATGGGCAGGCTGAGGCCGCCGAACAGGAAGAACAGCACGAGGACGAGGGTCTCGGCGCTTGGCCCTGCAGCCAGCACCAGCACCGATGCAAGCGCCGCGCCGAAGCTGACGATCGCCAGCACGATGCGGCGATCCATCCAGTCCGACAGGCGGCCGATCGGCCACTGGAACAGGGCGCCGCCGATCAGCACGACTGCCATGAAGATCGAGACCGTGCCGACCGACATGCCGAACTGGCGCGCCCAGATCGGGCCCATGCCGTAGAGCCCGCCTTGCGCGATCCCGATCCCGAAGATGGTGACGAGCCCCAGCGGCGAGAGCCGCCAGAGCTCCTTGAAGCCGACATGGGTCGGCCGCGACGGGGGAGGGGCCTGGTTGTCGGCCAGCAGCAGCGGCACCAGCCCCACCGAAAACAGGACGGAGACGCCGACGAACAGCATCCATGACTGCACCGGCGCCAGGTTAAGAAGGAAGTTGCCGCCGGCGAACCCCGCCGTCTGGATGACCATGTAGACCGAGAACAGGCCGCCTCGGGTCTGGTTGTCCGCCTTGCTGTTCAGCCAGCTCTCGGCGGTGATGTAGACCCCGCAAAGCGCCATGCCCGTGACGAAGCGCAGGAAGAACCAGGTGACGGGGTCGACCCAGAGGATGTGCATCAGGATGGTGGTGGAGGCGAGCGAGGCCAGCGCGGCGAACACCCGCACATGCCCGACCGAGCCCACGAAGTGCGGCACGATGAAGGGTGCAGCCACCAGCCCCAGGTAGTAGCCGGACATCACAATGCCGGTGACGGGCAGCGCGAAGCCTTCCAGGGCGGCGCGAAGCGACAGGAGCGTGCCCTGCAGCCCATGCCCCAGCATCAGCACGGCCATGCCGAGCAGTAGCGACCACGCGGATAACAACGTACGTCCCATGTTGATCCGCCCTGCTGCACGCCCGATGGTTGCTTTATGGATCGGCAATCTACCGGGTGAAGCTCCAGCCGTCCCCTGAAGGCTGCGGCACCACGCAAGCGTCGACCCGACTGTGTGAAAGAGGCGGCATGGAGATCTTCTGGCTGATCGTGGTAGTTGCCGGGCTGGTCATGTGGCTGCGCCAGCGTGACCAGATCCTGCGCTTGGCCGCACGGGTGGCAGCCCTCGAAGCCAGCGCGCTGCAGCCTGTCCCGACCGCAACGCCGGACCTGCGGGCCGTTCCCGACGGGGATCCTGCGCTCGCGACGCCATCGCCAGCCCCGGTGCCGGAATCCTCGCCGATCCCGCTCACCCCGCCTGGTGGGGACCTGGAGCGCCGCCTTGGACAGCGCTGGCTGGTCTGGGTCGGCGCCCTGGCTTTGGCGCTGGGCGGCGTCTTCATCGTCCAGTATTCGATCGAGCAGGACCTGATCGGGCCGATCCCGCGCGTGGGCCTGGGCCTGCTCGTCGGCATGCTGCTGATCCTGGCTGCCGAGTTCCTGCGCAAGCGCCCCGATCGCCTGCGGCTGACCCCGGCGCAGACGGCGCACGCGGCATCAGCCTTGGCCGCGGGCGGTGTCGCCGCCCTGTTCGGGGCCAGCTGGGCCGCCTTCGACCTCTATGCCCTGATCCCGCCAGGTGCAGCCCTGGGCGCCATGGCCTTGTCCGCGGGTGTGGCCCTGCTCCTCGCCTGGCATCACGGTGCCCTCTTGGCCGTCATCGCGCTGGCGTTCGGCTATCTGGCACCCGTCCTGGTCACGACGGACGCGCCGGCTGCGCCGGCCTTCGCCACCTGGCTGATCGCTGTCCAGCTCGTCCTGGCCCTCACCCTGCGATTCCGTCCCTGGACCTGGCTGCTGGCCCTCGACCTGCTGGGCCTCATTCCGTTGGGCGTCATCCTGATGGCCGGCAGCGACGCCGGCGTCGCGCTCGCACCGCTCGTGGCCCTGGCGGCGACGGCGTTGCCCGTCTGGCTGGCGCGGCCCAGCCTTGCCCGACTGGGTCGACCGATCCGGCGTGTCCTGGCCGTCATGGTCGGGCTCGAAGGGCGAACGTGGATCGGAGCGCTGCTCATGGCGGTCACGACCCTTGCCGCCATGGATTCCGCAAGCGCCTCGTCATGGCCGCTATCGCTGTTCGCCATCCTCCTGGTCGCCGCCACGCTCCTGGGCCGGGCACCGCTGCACGTCGCCTTTGCCGCAGCCGCGTCGGTGGTCCTGGTCGCGGCCGTCCTGGCCCTGCCGTGGATGGCCACGCCGATCACGGAAGTGATCGGGGAGGACGTCATCGGCACGCCCGGCTGGCGCTTGCTGGCCCCTGAGCACCTGCCGTTCGCGCGCCTTTGCGCCGCCATGGCGCTCGGCTTCTTCCTGGTCGGCTGGCTCGGTGCCATGCGCACGCCGCGGCCCGGTGGCTTTGCGGCACTGGCGGTCACCGTGCCGCTCGCCCTGCTGGTGGTAGCCTATGGCCGGATCGCCGGCTTCACCGCTGCACCGCGCTGGACCGTGGTGGCCCTGGTCATGGCGGCCCTGTTCCTGCTGGCCGCGGAACGCAGCGCCCGCCGCACCGGCCGTGAACCGGCACTGGCGGCTTTCGCGCTGGGCGTGGTGGGCACGCTGGCGCTGGGGCTGACCATGGCGTTGTCGCTCGGCTGGCTCACCGTGGCGCTTTCCATCGAACTGGTGGCGCTCGTCCTGATCCAGCGTCGGATCCACCTCCCGGCCCTGGCCAGGACGGCCGCTGTGCTGGCCGGCATCGTGGCCGGCCGCCTGCTCTGGCAGGCGGCCGATCTTGGCCCCCGTGATCTGATCGAGACCAGCCTTGGGGCCGCCATCTGGAGCTATGGAGCACCGACCCTGCTCATCCTGGCTGCTTTCGCCGGCGGCGCCAGGCTCGACCCGCCATGGACGCGCGACGCTCTTGCGGCAGCCGGGGCGGTCGCATGGATCGTCGCGGTGATGCGGGTCGTCGCGGTGGGTGTGGCCAGCGACCGCCACGACGACCTGCTCGAGCCGTCGCTGCAGGTGGCGACCCTGACCCTGACCACGCTGACCCTGGCCCTGCGGCCGCCCAGCAGGCTGATCCGGGCCGCCGTCGTCCTTTCCGGCATGATGGCGCTCGCCTGCCTGGCGCATCCCGCGTTCCGCATCCTGGACGGGGAGGCCTTGCGGGTGGTGGACGTGCCGGTCCTGAACCCGCTCCTGCTCCTGCTTGCCATGCCCGCGATCGGCCTTGCCTTCATGCTCTGGCGGCACCGCATCTCCCTGCCGTTGGCAGCCCTCCGGCTGGGGGCTGCCTTGGCGCTGCTCCTGTTCCTGGCCTGGCCAGTCCTGGAGATCCGCCGCTCCTTCGCAGGCTCGGTGGTCTGGGGCGATGACCCGGTGCGGCTGGCCGAGAACTGGCTCTACTCGGCCTGGCTGATCACCGCGGGCGTGGGCCTGCTGGTCGTCGGCATGGTCACCGGCCTGCGCGACCTGCGCCTGGCCGCCCTGGCCGTGCTCGTCCTGGCGATCCTCAAGGTGTTCCTGCAGGACCTTGGCGACCTGACCGGGCTTTGGCGCGCCGCCGCCTTTCTCGGCCTCGGCATGACGCTGGTGGGCGTCGGCCTTGCCTATCAGCGGCTTTTCTCCGACGACCGCCGTGCGACGGCGGTCGTCGGGCATTGAATGGACGGAACATTGGCATTTCGGCTCGGCATCGACACAGGTGGCACCTACACGGATGCGGTGCTGTTCGACCCAGACCAGGGCGTGGTGGCGGCGGCCAAGGCGCTTACCACCAAGCACGACCTGACGATCGGTGTGAGGGAGGCCGTCGAGCGCGTGCTGGGGGAGACCACGCCGCCGATCGGCCTGGTCGGGCTGTCGACCACGCTCGCCACCAATGCGCTTGTCGAGGGCCATGGCGGCCCGGTGGCCCTGGTGCTGATCGGGTTCGGCGCGGATGCCCTGCAGCGGGCCGACCTGAACGAGGCGCTGCGCGGCGATCCCGTCCTGTTCATCGACGGCGGGCACGATGCCAGCGGCATGGCCCAGGCACCGCTCGACGAGGCGAAGCTCCTGGCCGATGCCGCCGCGGTGGCAGCCAGGGTCGACGCGTTCGCGGTGACCGGCCATTTCGCCGTCCGCAACCCTGCCCATGAGCGCCGCGCCGCCGAACTGCTGGCGTCGGTCACTGGCAAGCCCGTCACCTCCTCGCACGAGCTGACCGCCAGGCTCGACGGCACCAGGCGCGCCCTGACCACCCTCCTGAATGCCCGCCTGATCGGCGACATCCACCGTCTCATCGAGGGCGTGCGCGGCTTCCTGATCGGCCTTGGCATCACCGCACCGCTGATGGTGACCAAGGGGGACGGCTCGCTGGTGACGGCCGCCACCGCGCTGCGCTCGCCAGTGGAAACCATCCTGTCCGGCCCCGCCGCCAGCGTGGTGGGTGCCGCGCATCTTTCCGGCCTGAAGGACGTGATGGTCTCCGACATCGGCGGCACCACGACCGACATCGCCTTCCTGAAGAACGGCCGGCCCGAACTGGATGCCCAAGGTGCTAGGGTCGGCCGGTTCCGCACCATGGTCGAGGCCATCGCCGTCCATACCTCGGGGCTTGGCGGCGACAGCGAGACGCGGCGCGACGAGGAAAAGCGGCTGGTGCTGGGTCCTCGCCGGGCCATGCCGCTGTCCTTGCTGGCGCACCAGCATCCGGCTGTTCTCGCCGAGATGAAGGCCCAGCTGGAGCGCCCGTTCTGGCGGCCGCTGGATGGCATGTTCGCGCTGCGCCTCAGGGCCCTTCCCGATGCCGGCACCCTGCCGCGCCTGCAGCGGGAGGTGTGGGACTGGCTGGAAGACGGGCCTCTGTCGCTCGACGAATTGTGCGAGCGCCGCCATGCCGAGCGTCCGCTGGCAAGGCTGGTCGATCGGGGCCTCGTGATCCGCGCCGCCTTCACCCCCTCCGATGCCGCCCACGTGCTGGGGCTGCAGTCCAACTGGAACGGCGAGGGCGCCCGCCTCGGGGCGGCCCTGCGCGGGCGCTACGAATCGCTGGCCGGCAAGGATGCGGGCCTGCAGGATCCGGAGCAGTTCGCGCGGACGGTCGTCGATCTGGCGGTCCGCCAGACGGCGCGGGCCCTCCTCAACGCCGCCTTCGCCGAGGATGGCTTCGCTTCGGCCGAGGCACCAGCGGTGCAGACCCTGCTGGACAAGGCCGTCGCCGCGCTACGGGGTGGACTGGTCCGGCCGCGCATGGAACTGCACCTGCCGGTGGTGGCAATAGGCGCACCCGCCCGGCTCTTCTACCCCGAGGCCTGCAGGCGCCTTGGCACCGAGGCGGTCATTCCTCCCTTCGCCCATGTCAGCAACGCCGTGGGTGCGGTGGCGGGCGACGTCGTCCAGCATGCGACGGTCACGATCGGGCTGGTCGAGCACCAGCGGTTGCGGGTCCACCGGCAGGCGGGGCCTTATGACACCTACGACCTGGCGGACGCGCTGAGCATTGCCCGTGCGGAGGCCGAGCGGCAGGCACGTTCCAGGGCGGAGCAGGCGGGTGCCGGCGAGATCGCGGTGCGGGTGGAGGAGAAGGTCACGGTCGTCGACGGCATCGAAGGCGGCTCCCTGTTCGTCGAGGCGGTCGTGACCGCCACGGCGTCCGGACGGCCGGGCCTCGCCTAGTGCCGGTGGACCTGGCACAGTTCCCCGACCTCGTCTCCTCCGTCCAGATCCTGGCCACGGTCCTCAACCTCACCGGCACCTTCATGTTTGCGGTCAGCGGGGCGGTCCTTGGCGTGCGGCGACGGCTGGACCTATTCGGCGTGCTGGTCCTGGCTTTCGTGACCGCCGTTTCCGGCGGGATCCTGCGCGACCTTTTGATCGGCGACGTGCCGCCCGATGCGATCCGGTCATGGCACTCGCTGGCGGTCGCGGCGGCTGCCGGCGTGCTGGCCTTCTACGCCTCTGCGCTCATCGAGACGCTGCGCAACCCCGTGCAGCTGTTCGACGCGATCGGCCTTGGCATCTTCGCCGTCTCGGGTACCGCCAAGGCGCTGGCATTCGGCGTCCATCCCGTCATGGCGGCCGTGCTCGGCATGGTGAGCGGCATCGGCGGCGGCATGCTGCGCGACATCCTGGCCGGCCGTACCCCGATCGTCCTCCATTCCGACATCTACGCCACGGCGGCACTTGCCGGCGGTGCGCTGGTGGTGGCCGGCCACGCGCTGGATGTGCCGGTCACCGCCTCGATGCTCGCGGGCATCGCCACGTGCGTGTTCCTGCGCGCGATGGCCATCTACCGCCATTGGAGCCTGCCGCGAGCCGGGCGGACCAGGCCGCACGACCCCTGAAGCCTCTTGCCCGGCGGCAGGAACGTCCCGGCAGTTCTTGCCGCCCGGGGAGTCCTGGGGCTTGACGCCGGTCCCATCCTGTCATGCCGGCATCTCCACGGAGCGCCAGCGCTGGCGGACGGCACAGTCCTTGCTGCAGTCGTGCCGCAAGAGAGATCGATGAACGCGGATCCTGCGTTGGGGCCTTCGGCATGCATTATGACCTCATCGTGATCGGCAGCGGACCGGCCGGGCGGCGGGCCGCCATCCAGGCCGCCAAGCTCGGCAAGTCCGTGCTCGTCGTCGACAAGGGCCGCCGCGTCGGCGGCGTATCCGTGCATACCGGTACGATCCCCAGCAAGACCCTGCGTGAAACCGTGCTCAACCTGTCCGGCTGGCGCGAGCGCAGCTTCTATGGCCGTGGCTACCGGGTGAAGAAGGAGATCGGTGCGGACGATCTCCTGACCCGGCTGGGCATCACGCTCAGCCACGAGGTCGAGGTCCTGGAGCACCAGTTCGCCCGCAACAATGTCACGACCATGCGCGGCACCGCCCGCTTCCTGGACAAGCACCGGATCGAGGTCGTGTGCGGCGAAGGCGAGCGCCACGTGCTCACGGCCAGCTTCTTCATGATCGCCGTGGGCACGCGGCCGTTCAGGCCGGACGACGTCCCGTTCGACGGCAGGCAGGTGGTGGACAGCGACGAGATCCTGACGATCACCCGGCTGCCAAGGCATCTGGCCGTGGTCGGGGCAGGCGTGATCGGCGTGGAGTACGCCACCATCTTCAGCGCGCTCGATGTCCGCGTCACCCTGATCGAGCCGCGCGGCACCATGCTGGACTTCATCGACCGCGAGCTCATCGAGGACTTCACCCACGACCTGCGCGACCGCGGCGTCACCTTCCGGTTCGGCTCGAAGGTCGCCTCGATCAGGACCCAGGACGAGACTTGCACGATCCGCCTGGAGAACGGCCGCAGCGTGCTGGCCGACATGGTGCTCTTCGCCGCCGGCCGGGTCGGCGCCACGGACAGCCTGGCCCTGGACGCCTGCGGGCTGACCTTCGACCATCGCGGTCGGCTCAGTGTCGATCCAAAGACCTTCCAGACCGGCGTACCGCACATCTACGCCGCCGGGGACGTGATCGGCTTTCCCAGCCTCGCTTCCACGTCCATGGAGCAGGGAAGGACGGCGATCTGCCATGCCTTCGGCCACACCGCCCACACCACCGCCGAGTACTTCCCCTACGGGATCTACTCCGTGCCGGAGATCTCGACGGTCGGCCTGAGCGAGGACGAGGTGCAAAAGCGCGGGATCGCCTACGAGGCCGGGATCGCCCGATTCCGCGAAACGTCGCGTGGCCAGATCATGGGCCTCACCTCCGGCATGATGAAGCTGATCTTCTCGCTCAAGACCCGCCGGCTCCTGGGATGCCACATCGTGGGGGAGGGGGCCACCGAGCTGGTCCATGTCGGCCAGGCCGTCCTCAACCTGAAGGGCACGCTCGACTATTTCATCGAGAACACCTTCAACTATCCGACACTCGCCGAAGCCTACAAGATCGCCGCCCTGGACGCCTGGAACCGCATGCCCAAGGCGTAAGCCACGAGGCCAGGCGCACCGCGCCGCTGGCTCGTCGCCACGCCAGCGCGATCCCTGCTCCAGCCGGACCAGCCCGTCCACGGCTGGCAATCCGCTTGACCGGCTGTCGGCGGAAGCGGAGGGTCCGGGCTTCATCCATCCCCGGTGTGGAATGGGTTCAGGCCGGCAGGACGGCAAGATGACGAAGGCGAACCGGCCGATGGCGCTCACGCTTTATTCCTACCCGCAGCTCTACGGACAGTCGGACAACAACCCGTATGGCCTGAAGGTCGCGACGTTCATGAAGCTGTGCAATGTCGAGTTTCGCCAGGCGCACATCGTCGACACGACGAACGCGCCGCGTGGACAGTTGCCCTATCTCGACGACGATGGCGTGGTGATCGGCGACAGCGACGACATCATCGAGCATCTCACCGTCAAGTTCGACCTGACGATCGACCGGGGCCTGACGGACGAGCAGCGGCGGACCGACCTGATGATCCGGCGGATGCTGGACGACCTTTACTGGGTGATGTCCTACTCGCGCTGGGCCGACGAGCGGTTCTGGCCGAGCTTTCGGGACGAACTGCTCAGGACGCACGGCGATCTCCGGCCCGATCAGCTGGAGGCCGCGCGCACCTACAATTTCCAGCGCTACCACTACCAGGGGATCGGACGCTACGAACCGGCGGCTGCCTACAAGCGTGGCGTGCGTGACCTGCAGGCGCTGGCCGGACTGCTGGGCGACGGGCCGTTCGTGTTCGGCGATCAGGTCCACGCCGCGGACGCCACCGTCCACGGGTTCGTCGCGAACATCTACTTCTACGACATCGACACGCCGCTCAAGCAGGCCGTGCTGGCCGCCCCGAACCTCGTGGAGCACTGCCTCGCCGTGCGCACCTTGGCGAGCCAGGGGTGAAAGGCTGAAGGGCGAACGGCGGCCGCCTTCGCATCCGCCGACCGGTCAGGGCGCCGGCGGATCGGCGACGACCCGGCGCTGCCAGACGCGCAAGCGGGGTTCGAGCGCGATCGCGATGAATGCCAGCAGGCAGCCTGACACGAGCAGGCTGGCATGGCAGGCGATCGCTGCCGCCACCGCTGGCTCCAGCGCCACGCCGCACAGCACGGCGGCCCAGGCGAATGCTGCCTGCACCGGCCCGACGCCAGCGATCCCCTGAAACGGGAGGGCAAAGGCCAGGTTGCCCGAGGCACCTGCAAAAGCGGCGGCGGCAAGCTGCACCGACTGGTTGACCGCCAAAAAGGAAAGGTAGGCCGCACCGGCGTGACAGGCCCAGACCAGCACCGACAGGAGCGTGATCTTGCCGAACGTGCCGTGGCTTCTTGCCCTTGCCAGCACCTCGCCCACCGCCGCCAGCCGGCCCCATTGGCGCTGGCCATGGCCGGCCAGGATCAGCAGGGCCAGCGGGGCCAGGAGCGACAGGACGCTGCCCGCGACCAGCAGCCATCGGTAGGGAGCGAGATCGGGCACGGCCAGGGCGGCCGAGAATGCCAGCAGCGTACCCAGCGCTCCCAGGTCGAGCAGGCGTACGGTGAGCAGGGTGCTGGTGCCCGATGCGAGGCCCACCCCCATCAGCCGGCGTGCCAGCAGCGGAAACGCCGCCTCGCCCAGCTTGAACGGCAGCAGGAAGTTGAGCGCGATGTGGACACAGGAGATCTGGAACGTCGCCAGCAGGCCGCCGGCGCGCATTCGGTCCAAGAGCAGCACGAACCTGGCGGCCCTGGCCAGCTGCAGGATCACCACGAGCGGCAGGATCAGCAGGAGGTAGGGCAACGCCGCCTGCCGCAGCGTGACCAGGACGGGCTCCAGCAGGCGGCTGCCGGCCAGCCACCAGACAAAGGCCGCGGTCAGCAGGATCGCGGCGACCGTGCCGAGGATCTGGCGTCGGTTCACGGCGGCGTATCGGTCCGGGCACGAATGAGGTTGCGCGTATCGGCGGGTCGCGTGCGGGCGTTGATCAGCTCCGCCAGCATCCCGAACAGCACCGTCTGCACGCCCACGATCAGCAGCAGCATGCCGAGCTGCAGGAGCGGCCGGTGCCCGATCAGCGCGCCCGTGAACGCCTTCAGCGAGGTCAGGTAGAGCAGGATCAGGAACCCGGCGAGCGCGATCAGGCTGCCGGCCCCGCCGAACAGGTGGCCGGGGCGCTGGCTGTAGCGGCTGATCGTGAGCACCGTCAGCAGGTCGAGCGCGCCGCGCCACAGCCGCGTGAAGCCGTATTTGGATCGCCCGTGCCGGCGTGGGTGATGGGTGACGACCAGCTCGCCCACCACGAAGCCCTGGCCGTGCGCCAGCATCGGCACGAAGCGGTGCAGCTCGCCGTAGAGCCGCATGTCCTCGAATACCTCGCGCCGGTATGCCTTGAAGCCGCAATTGAAGTCGTGCAGCGGCACGCCCGACACCTTGGCCGTGATGAAGTTGAACAGCTTGCTCGGCAAGGTTTTGTGGGAGGGGTCGTGGCGGACCTGCTTCCAGCCGGACACGACGTCCATGCCTGCCGCGATCTCGGCCATGAACTTCGGCAGCTCGGCCGGATCGTCCTGCAGGTCGCCGTCCATGGTCACGATCACGGCGGCCGTGCAGCTGCGGATGCCGGTATCCAGGGCCAGCGCCTTGCCGAAGTTGCGGCGCAGCCGCAGGCCCCGGACCTGCTCGTGCCGCTCTGCCAGCTCGCCGATGACCTTCCACGACCCGTCGGTCGACCCGTCGTCGACGAACAGGATCTCCCGGAGGTTCAGCGCGTGCTCCCGGCAGACCGCCAGGATCCGCTCCGCCAGTTGCTCGATCGTGCCGACCTCGTTCATGATCGGCACGATCACGGCCAAGTCGAGGGCGGCAGGCTCGGGCCGGCCGCCGGGCAGTGGTGCCGTCCTGTCGGCAGGTACGATGCGGAACGACGGTGTCATCGGCATTCGCCATTGGGTCGTGCGAACAGCACATAGCCCAACGACAGGCGCTTGTGGATGGCCCCGGGATAGAGCGCCATGACCGTTCCGACCGATGAGGGCTTGCCGAGATCGACGCCCAGCGCGGCGGCCGCACCCTCGGCCAGCCTCGCCGGCGGGGTGGTTCGCTCAGGCTGGCTGTTCCAGACCAGGAGGCACTGGCCATCACCCTTGGGCGGCCCGAACACGCCGGGCGGTGCGGTCATGTCCACCACCCGGGACTCGGGAAAGCGTACCCGCATGTTGCCGCCGAGGTGCAGGTCGTCGGTTACGATCGTTCCGCTCTTGAAGCCGGCGCTGCTCAGCGCAGCGCTGAGTTCGGCGAACGGCATAAGGGTCCGACAGCGGCCGGAGCAGCGGTCGCCGCCGCCAAGCTGGATGCCAAGCCGCAGACCTAGCGTCACCAGCACCAGGACCGCCGCTACCACGAGCCAGCGGCCGATCGGCAGGTCATCCGGGTCGAAGAGCGCGGCGAACAGGATCGGCAGCGGCAGGAACGGCACGATCATCCAGCGCTCGCTGAAGTCGACGCCGCCGAACGGCAGCACGAGCAGCGCATGCAAAGCGATCGTCACGAGGACATAGGTGCCGAGCACCCGCAGCGGCGGGCGCGTGAACGGTCCCGCCTGGACGCGCCGGCGCAGCATCGGCCAGAACAGGAGCAGGGCCAGCACCAGCCAGGGCTGCGGGAAGGCCACCATGGCCTTGCCCAGGTCCAGGACGCTTTCCAGCCGGCTGATCGGCTCGCGGATGAGCACGGCGGCCCCCGCCGCCTCGACCGACTTGTGGTCCAGGACCCAGAGCGCGTTCGGCAGCACGATGACCACGGCGAGAAGGATGGCCAGGAGGGTGCCCGGATGGAGAAGCGCCCGCCGCAGTTCGGGCAGCAGCAGCAGGGCCGTGACCGCGAAACCGGCGCCGGCCATCACGAAGTTCCACTTGCCCAGCATGCCCAGACCGACCGTCAGGCCGAGCAGGAGGTAGTCGCTCCAGGCCGGCGTCCTCGTGAAGCGGGCAGCCAGCCAGAGCAGCACGGACATGGCGGCGGCCAGGACCGTGGAGTGGGTGAGGTCGACCTGGGCGTACCAGCCGAAGGTGTAGATGGCGGGCAGGGCCGAGAGGGCCAGCGCCGCGCGGCGGTTGTCGCCGAGCCAGGCCTTGGCGGCATGCCAGAAGGCGAAGCAGAACAGGGCCAGGAAGCCGTAGCGCAGGATCGTGATCGGCAGGATCCCCTGGCCGAACAGGGGCTCCAGCAGGAGGAGCATCCAGGTGAACAAAGGCGGCTGCTCGGTCCGGTAGCCCCAGGACCAGGCCTGCGCGGAGAGTGCCTGCTCCGCATCGTCCATGCCGAGCGTGGCACCGAGCCACAGCCTGAGCAGCGCGTGGGAGCCGAGCCACAGGCCCACCATGAGTGCCACGTTCCCTGGGTGGACCAGGCGGTCGGCAAGGGAGGGGACCGCAGCATGCTGCGACGGTGCGACCCTGGCGGTGCGGACCGGTTGCCTGGGATGCGGAGGACGGGCCGTCTTGGTCCCGCCGGTCGTGATGCTGCTCAAGGCTCGTTGCAATCCGCGCGCGCGATGCTGTAGGCGGCCACGATCTGGCCGTGCTCGTTCTTGTAGATGGATGATGACGCGCGGAAGGCATCCAGCAGGCCGAGATTTTCCGGCTTGCACCGGATCGTCCGCGTCACGGCCGCCAGGTCGGCGGTAGCCGGTCCCGTGCCGGTCAGCGTATAGTTGAAGATGATCACGCCCCGGCGGACCACGACGCTGTCCAGGCGCATGGTGTCGTCGAGCATCACCGGCAGCGCGCTGTTCAGCGCACCCACCTCCTGCCGGGTCAGGCTAAGGTTCTTCAGCCGCGCCACGAAGATGTAGTTGTTCGAGATCGCCATCAGCGTCAGCACGACGACCACGTACTTCGCCGCCTTGCCGACGACCTTGCGTCCGGGATACCGGCTGGCGCTCCGCCAGATCGCCACGTTGAGGACGAACTCGATCAGCAGCAGGGCGATGCCCCAGCCCACCAGCAGGTAGTAGCCGTAGCCGCTCATCAGGAAGGCGGAGGAATAGCGGAACAAGAGGGCGTAGGTGCCGCCCCAAAGGATGAACCGCAGGACGATCCCCAGCAGCCAGAACACGCCGGACAGCGGGAGGTCGCCCCGCCAGAGGCGGTAGAACGGGTTGCGGTCGGCCGTCAGGATCCCCCACACGCGCTCACGACGCCCTGTGCAGGATCTCACCGATCCGCCTGGCCAGCGGCGCGAGTTCGCCAGCTTGCAGGCAGATGGGGTTGATCACGAGCCGGCCAGCGGCATGATGCTCGACATCGACCCGTATCGACGGGCTGCCCTCTTCCAGCGCCATCACGACCGGCCAGGCCTCGATCGCCAGGTCCAGCCGCAGGAGCGGCACGACGCCCGGGACCAGGGTCGCGTCCAGGAGGGGCAGACCGGCCAGCTCGCAGCGAAGATCGACCAGGAGCTCCGTCCAGCGGGACGTGCGGACATCGTCACCCTCGGCCAGGAACAGGTCCAGGGCGGCGAGCAGGCCCACGATCTGCTCCTTGCCGACCTTGCAGGGCCGGCCGATGCCATGGGCGGGCAGGCCGCGCAGCCGCCGAAGGTCGATGAAGGCCGGGTCGGGTCGGAACTGTTCCAGCCAGATGTCCAGGTCCAGCATCTGCAAGGCCGCCGCCATGATCAGGTCCCGGCGTCCGGCCAGGATGCCCGAGGCCTGTGGGCCGCCGATCGCCTTGCCGCCGGAAAAGGCCACGAGGTCGGCACCCTCGTCGAGAAAGCGCCGGAGATTGGCCGCAGGCGGCAGTTCCGCGGCCGCGTCCACGATCACCGGCACGCCGGCCGCGTGCGCCACGTCAGCCACCGCGGGCAGGGAAGGCTGGGCATTGGCGTTGGCCACCCAGAGCACCGCCGCGGTCTGCGGCCCGATCGCGTCGGCGAACTCCCAAGGTTCGGCGTCGCGCACCCCGGCACCGGCATAGCGGTCCGGCAAGCCCACCTCGACGAGATGGACCCCAGCCGTCCGCACCGCATGGTCGTAGAAATTGCGCTGCGAGCGCGCGACCACGACCTCGGAACTCATGTCGTCGGTCTGCGGCAGCCGCGCCATCTTTCCCGGGTCCAGGCCGGTGACGCAGGCCGCGGTGCCGAGCAGCAGTCCTGCGGCCGCCCCGCTGGTGACGAGCCCGGATTCCGCGCCGGTGATGGCTGCGATCCGCTGGGCTGCCACGCCCTGCAGCTCCGCCATGTCGACGCAGGCGCTGGCGGCCTCGTTCATGGCGGCCAGGACCTCCGGTCGGATCCGTCCGCCGGAGAGCCGGGTGGCCGGCCCCTTGGCATTGATGATCCGGCGCACCCCCAGCGTATCGTAGACCGACATGATCGCCCCCGATCCGTTGCTCAGTAGCCGTTGGGGTTGCCTTCGACGATCGTACCGGTGCCGTCCGCCCTGCCGTCCTTGATCCAGGTCACGTTCGTCCCGTGGATCTCGACCTGCCAGCAGGAGGCCGGCTCGTGGCCGTAGCTGAAGCACATCTGGTCGTTCTCGATCGTCCAGCTGCCGGTATAGTCCTTGCCGTGGATCTTGCCGTCCTTGGCGTAGAACTCGGTATAGCGGCCGGACACGGCCATCTCGCCCTGGACGGTATGACCGACGATCGCCGCCTCGATCGCTGCACCGTCGGCCGGCGCGGCTTGCGCCGCCGCTGCCGCCATCAGCAGGCAAGACGATCCGGCGAGGAACTTGAGCATCGTGTACCTCTTGGGCTGGCGGGACAGAGGGTTAGGCGTCGTGCCGGTAGCTGACAAGCAAGGGCCTCTGTCGTGATCGATGAGGCCACCCGGCGGGACGGACAAGCCCCGACGTCCAAGGTGAGCTAATGCAGCGTGAACTGCGCTGCTGGTGGTGACAGGATCCATGTTGATCAGCGTCTTCGACCTTTTCAAGATCGGGATCGGGCCGTCGTCCTCGCATACGGTAGGGCCGATGCGGGCCGCGCGGACGTTCGCCGTCGGCCTGGAGGAGGCCAACCTTCTCGAGCGGACGGCCGCTGTCAGGGCGGAGCTGTTCGGCTCGCTGGGGGCGACCGGGGTCGGCCACGGGTCCAACAAGGCGGTGATGCTGGGGCTGGAAGGCGAGGAGCCCGAGCGGGTGGACGTCGACAGGATCCCGATGCGCATCGCGGGGATCCGGGCCGCCCGCAGTCTTTCCCTGCTTAGCCGGCATCCGGTGCCGTTCGAGGAAGGCCGGCACCTCGTCCTCCATCGCAAGCGGAGCCTGCCCTTCCATCCCAACGGGATGCGCTTTGCCGCGCTCGACGAGGTCGGGGGCGAACTGCATGCCACCGCCTACTACTCCGTCGGCGGCGGGTTCGTCCTGAACGAGGCCGAGACCGGGGACGACCGAATCGTGCCCGACCGCACGCCGCTGCGCCACCCGTTCACCACCGGCGACCGCCTGCTCGAGATCTGCGCGCAGACCGGGTCGGCCATCAGCCAAGTCATGCTGCAGAACGAGCTGGCATGGCGGAGCGAGGCCGAGATCCGCGCCCGGCTGCTCGAGATCTGGCAGGTCATGCAGGACTGCGTGCGCCATGGCTGCGCGCGCGAGGGGACCTTGCCCGGCGGGCTGAAGGTCCGGCGGCGGGCGCGTGTCCTCTACGAGAAGCTCCTGGCCGAGCGCGAGCGGGCCCTGGTCGATCCGCTGACGGTCATGGACTGGGTCAACCTGTACGCGCTGGCGGTGAACGAGGAGAACGCCGCCGGCGGCCGGGTCGTGACGGCGCCTACCAACGGTGCCGCCGGCATCGTGCCGGCCGTGCTGCACTACTATGCGCGGTTCGTCCCCGGCGCCTCGGACGACGGCGTCGTCCGCTTCCTCCTGACGGCGGGGGCCATCGGCATCCTGTTCAAGGAGAATGCCTCCATCTCCGGCGCGGAGGTCGGCTGCCAGGGCGAGGTCGGCTCGGCCTGCTCGATGGCGGCGGCGGGGCTGGCCGAGGTGATGGGCGGCACGCCGCGCCAGGTCGAGAACGCCGCCGAGATCGCGATGGAGCATAATCTCGGCCTGACCTGCGATCCCATTGGCGGCCTCGTGCAGATCCCCTGCATCGAGCGCAACGCCATGGCCTCGGTGAAGGCGATCAACGCTGCCCGGATGGCCCTGCGCGGCGACGGCGAGCACTTCGTCAGCCTGGACAAGGTGATCCGCACGATGCGCGACACCGGCGCCGACATGAAGACCAAGTACAAGGAGACGGCCCGCGGCGGCCTTGCCGTGAACGTGCTGGAAGTCCCGGTCAACGTGGTCGACTGCTGATCCCCGACCCTGCGCGAAGGCGTCGGCTTCTTTCTCGCTCCGGCAGACCAGTTTCTGGTGAAACTCTGCCCGACGACGTGGTATGATGTACAAACGGGCGCACCAAGACGCCTGTGCGCAAGAAACGTCCCTGTCGGTACACTGGGCAGGCGGCGGCGGTGTCCGCGCGCCGCCGCCGCCTCGACCCCTGCGACGATCGTCTGTACGATCGCGCCATGGACGACGCTTCGCCCATCGACCGCATTCGCCGGCTGCTCGGACCGGACCACACCGTCGTCACCTTCGATGCCAGCACCGCCACCTCCGCCCAGGCGGCGCAAGCGATCGGCTGCGATGTCGCCCAGATCGCGAAGTCGCTGGTCTTCCGGGCGAAGAGTGGCCGCTCGGTGCTGGTCGTGGCGTCGGGCACGAACCGGGTCGACGAGAAGAAGGTCGGCATGCTGCTCGGCGAGAAGATCAGCCGGGCGGACCCCGACTTCGTGCTGGCCAGGACCGGCTACCCGATAGGCGGCGTGGCGCCCATCGGGCATCTGGAGCCGCCCCATGTCCTGCTCGACGCGGACCTGCAGGCTTTTGCCACGATCTGGGCCGCGGCCGGCGCGTCCAACGCGGTGTTCGCCCTGACACCGTCCGACCTGGAACGCCTGACCGGCGGGCGCTTTGCCGACGTCGCAAGGGCCCCTGGCTGAACCGGATCAACCGGAACCCCGGGGGATCCTGGCCCCCCAGCCTTCGGTGCTTCTATGCTCGTCAGGTCCGGAAGGCAGCCGGCGGGAGAGGGCTGAATGGCTGGGACGAAGACCATCCTCGTCACAGGTGCCACCGGCGGCATCGGCCGCGCCGTCTGCGCGCGGCTGGCAGCCTCGGGTTGCTCGCTCCTTCTCGCTTCCCGTGACGCCGAAAAGCTTCGTCTGCTCGGCCAGGAATTGTCGGCCACCCGGTCCGGCACCTTCTCTTGGCTCCCCGTGGACATGACCAGCGATGCATCGTCGAGGCGCTCGGGCGCGAGTTGCGCGTACGAGGCAGCATCCTGGACGGTGCTGTCCTGATGCCGCCGCAGCCGCATGCGACCGCCGATCCCTTGCCCGGCAACGAGGCCTGGCGCGAGATCTTCCAGGGCAGCTTCGTCGGCCCGCTGGCCCTCCTCAAGGCGGCGATCGCAGCCATGCGGCCAGATCCCGCGAGCGGGCGGCGCTGCAAGATCGTCGTCGTCTCCGGCATCTCCTCGGCCCAGGTGCTGGGCCATTACGCCACGAGCAACGTCATCCGCTGCGCCTGGCTGGCCGAGGCCAAGACACTCGCCTTCGCGCTGGGCGAGCGCGGGATCCACGTCAACACCCTGTCGCTGGGTGGCACGCTGTCGCCCTGGTACGTGGCCGGCATCGAGCGCCGTGCCGCCGCTGCCGGGGTCAGCTACGACGAGCGGCTGGGCGAGGAGACCGCGAACGTTCCGCTGCGCAAGTACGGCACGCCCGACGAGGTGGCCCTGGCCGTGGAGGGGCTGCTGTCATCCCTGTCCGACCACATGACCGGCCTGAACATCCTGCACGACGGCGGATTCACGCGCGCGTACTGACGGTCGGCGCGCCGTGCCGCCTCAGCCCTGGCGATAGCGCTCCGCCGGCTGGTTGCTTGAGACGAGTGCGGCCACCGCGTCGCGCGCCTGCTCCAGGCTCTCCCAGTCGTTGAGGTTCGGCAGCGAGGGGATGCAGACGACCTCGCCCTGGTCGAGCCCGGCCAGCGAGGCGTCCACCAGGTCCTCGGGCGTCATCACCATCTCCGGCGGGTAGCGGTGGACGTCGAGGCCGGCCGCCTCGTGGAACTCGCTGCTGACCAGGCCCGGGCACAGCGCCTGCAGCCGGATGCCGTGGCGTGCGACCTCCTCGTGCAGCGTCCGGGTGAAATGCAGGACGAACGCCTTCGATCCGCTATAGGCGGCCGTGCCCGGCAACTGCATGAAGGTCAGGCCTGAAGAGACGTTGATGATCGATCCGCTGCCCTTGGCGAGCATGCCCGGCAGGGCCGCCCGGGTCAGCCGGGCCAGCGCCGTCACGTTGACCATCAGCATGCGGTCGATCTCGCCGGGATCCGCGTCGGCCAACGGTCCGGGCACGGTGAACCCGGCATTGTTGACCAGCATGCCCAGCCGGGCCTCGGCCTGGACGGCCGCCTCGACCTCCAGCAGGCCCGTTGGATCGGCAAGATCGGCGGCAATGATCCGCACCTTGGCGGCAGTGGCCTGCCGGATCTCGGCCGAGAGCCGTTCCAGGCGTTCTTCCCGCCGTGCCACCAGGATCAGGTCGTGGCCGCGCTCGGCGAGCCTGCGGGCGAACACGGCACCGATGCCGGCGGAGGCGCCCGTGACCAGGGCCGATGTCCTGCTCGTCTCGCTCATCGACCGCTCCCGGGCTTCCTGCTGCCGTCGGCGAGCAATGTGGCACCTTGAACCGGCTGGGCAACCCCGCCACTGATCAGCGCAAGCATGGGAGGTGAGAAGCAGTGTCGGTGGATCTGGGCGAGTTCGACTATGTCATCATCGGTGCCGGCTCGGCCGGCTGCGCGCTCGCCAACCGGCTGTCCGCCGATCCGGCCACGCGGGTCTGCCTGCTGGAGGCGGGCGGCGAGGACAACTGGATCTGGATCCACATTCCGATCGGCTATCTCTACACCCAGATGAACGCCCGGACCGACTGGTGCCTGCGCACCGAGCCGGAGCCGGGCCTCAACGGCCGCGTCCTGAACTATCCGCGCGGCAAGGTGCTGGGCGGCTGCTCGGCCATCAACGGCATGATCTACATGCGCGGCCAGGCCGCCGATTACGACCACTGGCGCCAGCTCGGCAACGAGGGCTGGGGCTGGGACGACGTCCTGCCCTTCTTCAAGCGCTCGGAGGACTTCGCAGGCGGCGCCTCCGACCTGCACGGTGCCGGGGGCGAGTGGCGGGTCGAGAACCCGCGGATCTCCTGGCCGATCCTGGATGCGTTCCGCGACGCGGCCGAGCAGGCCGGCATCCCGAAGACCGACGACTTCAATACCGGCGACAACGAGGGCTGCGGCTACTTCCAGGTCAACCAGAAGAAGGGCGTGCGCTGGACCAGCGCCAAGGCCTTCCTGCGGCCGGTCAAGGGCCGCCGCAACCTCCAGGTCGTGACCAAGGCGGAAGCGCGCAACCTCCTGTTCTCCGGACGGCGCTGCATCGGCGTGGCGCTGACCGACGGGCGGACCGTGCGGGCGCGCCGGGAAGTCGTGTCCTGCGCCGGCGCGGTGATGAGCCCGGTCATCCTGCAGCGCTCCGGGATCGGTCCCGGCGAATGGCTGAAGGAGGCCGGCATCGACGTCCGCCACGACCTGCCGGGCGTAGGCCGCAACCTGCAGGACCATCTGCAGCTCCGCCTCGTCTACACCGTCCAGGGCATCGGCACGCTGAACGAGCGGGTGGGCTCGCTGGTCCAGCGCGGCAGGATGGGGCTGGAATATGCCCTGTTCCGCAAGGGCCCGCTCACCATGGCGCCCTCGCAACTGGGTGCCTTCACCCGCTCCGACCCGCGCTACGCCACGCCCAACATCGAGTTCCATGTCCAGCCGCTCTCGCTCGACAAGTTCGGCGAGCCCCTGCACCCGTTCCCGGCATTCACCGCCTCGGTCTGCAACCTGCGTCCGACCAGCCGCGGCGACATCCGGGTGAAGTCTCCCGATCCCGGCGCCGCCCCCTCGATCCGCCCGAACTACCTGTCCACCGAGGAGGACCAGCAGGTCGCGGCGGACTGCATCCGGGTCACGCGGAAGATCTGTGCGGCCCCGGCCCTGGCGCGCTATGTCACCGGCGAGATGAAGCCCGGCCTCCAGGTGCAGGACCAGGACGACCTGGTGCACGCTGCGGGGGACCTCGGCACCACGATCTTCCACCCGGTGGGCACCTGCAAGATGGGGTCCTCGACCGACAGCACGGCCGTCGTCTCGCCGACGCTCCAGGTGCACGGCCTCGAGAACCTGCGCATCGTCGACGCGTCGATCATGCCGACCATCACGTCTGGCAACACCAACAGCCCCAGCATCATGATCGCCGAGCGCGCCGCCGCGATCATGCTGGGGCAGGGCTGAGCCGGGGGCCGGGCCGGATGGAGGGGCTGGTCATCCACCGGGAGCAGCCTGCCGACCAGGATGCCATCGGCGCCGTTCTCGCTGCCGCCTTCGCCGGCCATCCGCACAGCCACGGCGCCGAGCCCTCCATCGTGGCGGCCCTGCGCGAGCAGGCAGCACTGGCCCTGTCGCTGGTCGCGGTGGGTGGCGGCCATGTGCTGGGCTGCCTGGCCTTCTCGCCCGTCGTGATCGCGGACGGCAGCACCGGCTGGTACGGCCTTGGCCCGCTTGCCGTTCAGCCGGCCTGCCAGGGACGCGGGATCGCGACGGCCCTGGTGACGGAGGGGCTACGGCAGATCCGGGGCGAGGGTGCCGCGGGTTGCATCGTCCTTGGCGAGCCCGCCTATTACGGCCGCTTCGGCTTTCGTGCCGGCACAGGCCTCTCGCTGCCCGGGGTGCCGGCGTCCTACTTCATGGCCCTGCCGTTCGGCGCGTCCATCCCCACAGGCGAAGTCCGCTACCACCCGGCCTTTTTGGCACAAGCCTGACATTTCCGGATCTGCATGGACGGAGCGAGCTGAAAACTCTTGTGCAATGCAGTGAAGTCTCTTGCCGGCACTGGCGTTGCCGGTCCAGTAACTGCCGAACACCACTTGGGAAATCTCATGCTGGCTGCCTTGAGCTTCCTCATGGGCCTCGCCCTAGCGGGCTATGGCGCGGCTCGATGGTTCCGCGAACGCGAGGACGCGGTCCTGGCCGAGATCGGCGAGCATTACGAGCGTCGCCAGCGGCTGATGCTCGCCCGGATCGACGAGGGCGACCAGGCACTTTTGGCCGCCTATGCGGACCTGGACCGGCTGGAGAGCCAGAAGTCGCATGTCGAGCATCGGCTGGCCGAGGCTCGCAGCGAGCTGGATGCGGCGCTGGCCACGAGAGCCACGCTCGAGCAGATCCTGGAGCGGCGCACCGCCGCGCTGGCCACGGTCGAAGTCCAGCTGGACCGGCTGCGGCGCCAGAAGCTGGAGCAACAGGACGGCCTGCCTGCAAAGCCAGCGGGCGAACGTCATGGCCAGGAGGCCAAGGTCCTGGTCGAGCAGGGCCGCTAGGGCCAAAGCGGCGGGCGGTGGCCGCGACCGGGCGACGCATCCCGGGCAAAATCGATCGGCCGCGTCCATGGGTGACCCGGATGTGAAGCCGCCTGTGCTTGCCATGTGGCTGCAGATCCGCGATTTTGATGGCGGTTCATCGGATATCCGCCTTCTGCCAGCGCGCGCCATACCCTGGCAGCCCGTCCTTCCCGCCGGCGGCGTCGGCCCGGAGCAAGCGTCTTGAAGCAATCGATCCAGACCCTGCGCGGCTTGGCGTGCATTTTCCTGGTCGCGTACCACACGGTCGGCAGTGCCCCCGACCGCGGTCTGATGATGGGTGACGGCACGCTGCTCCGCCACCTGGCGGAGAGCTTCGTCTATCTCAGGATGCCCCTGTTCGCCTTCGTGGCCGGGCTCGTCTACACCTTCCGCAGCGTGACGCCCGGCCAGCCGGTGGCGCCGTTCATGCTCGGCAAGGCGCGCCGGCTGCTGATCCCCATGCTGGTGGTCGGCTCCACGCAGTTCTTCTTCCAGACCCTGGCCAAGGGCTTCGACCTCGGCCACCTGGCCGAGGCCCTGTGGATCCCGATCTTCCCCTACGAGCATTTCTGGTTCCTCCAGGCGATCTTCGTGATCTTCGCCCTGGTGGCCTTCCTCGACTCGTTCGGCGTGCTGGTGCAGCGGATCGCGGTGGTCATTGGCCTGTTCCTGGCCGCCGCCATCGCGTCGATGGACCTGATCCAGACCGAACTCCTGTCGATCCGAGGCGCGCTCTATCTGCTGCCGTTCTTCTTCCTGGGGCTCTATTTCGGCCGGTTCGGCGACCCCTTGGCCAGACGCGGCGGCGTACCGATCGCATGGGCGCTGGTGGCGATCGGCGTGATCGTCACCCAGGCCGGCCTGTTCGGCTACCTGGACGGCCCGCTGCCGCGCGAGGCGCCGCTGGGCCTCCTGTTCGGCGCCGCCTTCTGCATGCTGATCATTCGCACCGGCTGGACGAACTCGAAGCTCGAGTTCATCGGCAAGTATTCGTACGGGATCTACCTCTTTCACATGTTCGGCGTTGCCGGCCTGCGCATGATCCTGCCCAAGATCGGCATCGACCAGCCCTACCTGATGTTCGTCATCATGCTGGCCGGAGGCCTGTCGCTGCCGATCCTGGTCGAGCAAATCGCCTCACGGTTCAATCTCACCCGCATGCTGTTGCTCGGACAAAAGCCGCTGCCCAAGGCCAAGCCTTCCCCGCCCGGCTCCACCGACGAGGTCGGCGCCACGGCGCGGTGAGTGGCGGCAGGCCGGTTCAGCCGGCCTCCTCGACCAGCGCCGCCTCGAAGCTCTTCAGCAAGGCCACGCGTGCCGCCGCGATTCGCCGCGCTGGCAGGGTGTGGAGCGTGTCCGCGATCCGGTAGAGCTTGACCGGCAGGTGGTCGAGCGCGAACGCGCGGTCGTCCAGCGGGCGCCGCGCGGCCAGCGGGTCGTCGGGGTCGAAGATCTGCGCGCCCATCCGCCCGGCCGTGTAGAAGCAGCGGGCCAGGCCGATCGCTCCCAGCGCATCCAGCCGGTCCGCATCCTGCAGCACCTCGGCCTCGATCGACCGGCAGGGCAGGCCGGCGGAGAAGCTGTGCGCATGGATCGCATGGTGGACCTGGCCCAGCTTCTCTGTCGGGAACCCCCGGCGTCCCAGCAAATCCACCGCCTCGTCCGCCGACAGGAGCGAGGACCTCGCTCGCTCCGGATGCGACTTGGGCAGGCTGACCAGATCATGCAGCCACGCCGCTGCGGTCAGCACCGCAGGGTCGCAAAGATGCCCCAGCTCCCTGTCGATCTGCCGGGCCATCCGGACGACCCGTGCCACATGGGCGACGTCATGTGCCCCGTCTGCGTCCATGCGGCGGCGCAACTCCTGCACCGCCCATCCTTCGATCTCCACCCGACCTGCACCTCTGCTGATGGTGTTGGCAGCCGACCATCGCCCGCCACCGGACGTCCTGCTCCAGGACCACCTGGCAGCGCCCCTGCGCCGCGGGATCGACAGGGCGAGCCCTGCGAGCACCTGTGCCCGCAAAAAGCGCAACGGCCAAGATCGGCAACGCTTCGGTCCTGCTCGCGGCCGAGCCCGCGATCCGTGATCACGCCACGCGCGTACGTGCGGTAAGTGGCAGGCATCGACGGCTTGACCGGGCCGGAAGATGCGCCGGTCGTGTGGTACGTGCCGTTGAGAGGTGGACCATGGATGCCCCCGTCACTGCGCTCTGGGCAGCGCTGCTGGCTCCGCTTCATCTGTTCCTGACTGTTCGGGTGATCCGGTGGCGCCGGCGCTACCGGATCGACATGGGCAACGGCGACGATGTGCTGATGGAGCGTTACGTCCGGGCGCAAGCGAACTTCATTGAGACCACGCCCTATGCGCTCGTCCTTCTCCTCCTGCTGGAGCTTACCGGGCCATCGGCGTGGCTGCTCCATGGGCTGGGCCTGGCCCTCCTGGCAGGCCGTCTCTGCCATGCCTGGTCGTTCTCGGCCGTCGAGCTTCGTGGCTTCAGCCGCGTCGCCGGCACGGGGCTCAGCCTGTCGATGATCGCCTTGACGGCGCTCCTGCTGCTGATCGGGGTTGCGATGCCGTGACCCGTCCCGACCCGCCGCTGCCGACTTTACATGAAAATACTGTTACGTTTCGTGGTTGTCCTTGAGCAACAGCATCGTTCCGCCGGAATTGCCGGAACCGTCTGCATGCGCCGCATCCGGCAGCCGCAAATCGTGGCAGATCGAGGTGTCGGGACAGCTTGGTCAATACATGGAACATTGCAGCTCAATGCACCGGCAGTTCCGGCAATTCCGCACAAATGTTCGCTGATGAACAGTATTTTGGTCGGTCGAACAATAACGCCTTGCCTGCCTGCAGGCAATTCCACGGTACGCCGTCGCTGTCGATCACGCGCCGGATCGCCCGGCGCCAGCGGTTCAACAGCTGTCGGCGTCGCCGCTGGTGCCGGACTGCAACAGCATGTTGCATTCGATGAAAATGTCGATTGTCTTCGCACCGAAGATGGATTAGCTGTCATGTCTGTCAGCGGCGCCATCGTAGGTCCCCCCCAGGACGCGAAGCGGCACTGGAAGTTTCTCCCCCAGAGAGCGGAAAGGGTGGTCCAGCAATGGGCCGCCCTTTCTGGTTTTTGGCTTGCCTCGGCCGTCTCAGCGGCCTCCTGCTTGAAGGGGCGGCCGCGGGACTGGCCGACACCTTGATCGTGCGGGGGAGGGCGTGTTGGCAAAGGGGTATTTCGGCGAACCGTTCTTCATGGACGATCCTGCCCTCCTGGACGACCCGTTTCCCGCGCTGCGCCGCTACCAGGCCGAGCACCCCATCCACTTCCATCCCGACCTCGGCCAGTGGTTCGCGTTCCGCTACGACGACGTCGCGGCGCTGCTGCGCGACCCGCGCCTGAGCGCCGACCGGATGAAGGGCTTTGTCGATCAGGCACCGGAGACTGTCCGCGCGGACCTGCGCGAGATCGCCCCACTCTTCTCGTCCTGGGTGCTGATGATGGATGGGGAGGCGCATCTGCGCGTCCGTCGGTTCATCAATATCGGCTTCAATGCGACGGCGGTGCAGGCTTTCCTTCCGACGGTGGAAGCGGCCGCCCGCACGCTGCTCGACGAAATCGGCGACCGCCCGTCCTTCGACGTCTGCGCCGAGTACGGTTTCCTGCTGCCGGCCTATGTGCTGTCCGACTTCCTGGGGGTGAGGCCGGAGGATCGCCATCGCGTCGTGCAGTGGTCGGTCGACTTCATCGACTTCTTCAACATCTTCCCGATCACGGTCGACAGCGCCACGCGCATGATCGCCAGCGCGCGGCAGATGAACGCCTACACCCTGGCCCTTCTGGACGAGCGGAGATCCCGTCCGCGCGACGATTTCCTGGGTCAGCTCGCCCGTGCCGCCGCGGAGCCGGACGGCCCGACGCCGGAGGAGATCGTCGGCAATGCCATGCTGTTGCTGCTGGCCGGACATGTCGCCGTCCGCAACCTGATCGGCAACGTCGTCTATCTCCTGGACAAGGATCCGGCACAGCGCCGTCTCCTCCAGGCCGACCCGTCCCTGCTGGAGCCGGCGATCGAGGAAACGCTGCGCTTCGAGCCGCCGGTCACCCTGATCCCCCGCGTCTCCCTGGAGCCCGTCGAGCTTGACGGCCAGACCATCCCGCTTGGCGCCGTCGTCCAGCTTTCGCTGGCTGCCGCCAATCGCGATCCCGGCCACTTTCCCGACCCGGACCGCTTCGACATCACCCGCAACCCCAAGCGCATCCTGAGCTTCGGCATCGGCCCGCATGGTTGTGCCGGCGCGCATCTGGCGAGGCTGGAAACGGCAATCGCCCTGCGCGAGCTCTACCGGCGCTATCCCGACCTCGCCGTCGGCAAGCAGGAACCCATCCACTGGTATCACACGGCCGCCAACCGGGGGCCGATTAATTTGAAGGTACAGGCAGTTGCGGACAATTGCTCAACCTGACCCGCATGATGCCGGTCGGCGTCCCTCGCCTGCGGGTGCCAGCAGGGCCGCCGTTTCATGTCCAAGGCGACGGATCGCCTCGCGATCCGGCTTGCCCTGCTCGGTAAGCGGCACCCGTTCCACCGTCAGCAGGGTGGTCGCACTGGCGACGGCGTCGCCATGTCGCTCGGCCACGGTGCTGAGCCAAGCTGAGGGCTGTGGCGACGCGCCCGGCCACGGCACGACCGCGGCGATCCATCTGGCCGGGTCCTGCTCCGCCACGACCACGACGTAGCGCACGTCCGGCAGCTGGCAGAGCGTGTCCTCGATCAGCGTCGGGCTCACCATGCGCCCGTCGATCCAGCAGATGTCGGCCGCACGGCCCAGGATGTGCAAGAGCCCGCGCGGGTCGAGGAAGCCCAGGTCGCCGGTATGGTACCAGCCGTCCTGGAAGGCGCCGGCCTCGAGTGCCGGGCGGTTGCGATAGCCGTTCGCCATCGCCGGGGAGCAGACTTCGATGCTGCCGTATGCGCCTGCATCCGCCAGGCGGCCATCGGGCTGGCGGAAGCGGACGGCAACGCCCGGGTGGATATGGCCGGCGCAGGAGAATGTGTCGGGGTGGGTCGGGTCGTGCTGTGCCGGCTTCAGGCTGCTCACCAGGCCCATCTCGCTGGCACCATAGGTATGGACCAGCACCGGCCCGAGCCGTTCGAAGGCCCGGCGGCGCAGGGTGGGAGGTGCGGAGGCGCCGATGTGGGTGATCTCCCTCAGGCTGGCAAGGTTGCGCCGGTCCAGCCCGGGATGGTCCATCAGTTCGAACAGCTGCGGCTCCACCAGGAACAGGTGGGTGATCCGCTCCAGTTCGATGGTGGCGAGCGTGTCCGCCGCATCGAACGAATCCTCGAGAACCACCGTCCCGCCACCGAGCAGGGTGAGGTCGACCAGGACCTGGGAGAGATACGCCAGGCGGCCATCGACCAGCTGGCGCCGGTCGGAAGGGCTCGGGACCTGGACCATGGCGCTGTAACTGGCAAAGGTCCGCCAGCTGCCCTTGGGCACGCCGGTGGTTCCGCCCGAGGAAATGATGACGGCCAGGTCCGAGGGGCGCGCCACTACCGCCGTCGGCTCGGCCGGCTGGGCGGCCGCTCGCTCGTCGAGACGATGGGCTGGCTGGTCCGACCCGGCGCCGATCATCGCCACGGGAATGGCAGCGCTGCGCGGGAAAAGGCCTGCCGTCTCCTCGAACAGGACGAGCAGCTGCGGGTCGATCTGGGCCAGCAGATCCGCCCGGCGTTCGGCGCTGGCAGGTACCGGCAGATAGCTTGTCCCGGCGCCCAGCAGGTGGGCGGCATAGCGTACGGCCAGCGCTTCCGGCCGGTTCGGTGCGACCAGTGCGACCAGGCTGCCGCGCCCGATGCCGACCTCGGCCAGTGCCCGGGCATAACGGTAGATCGAACCGAGGAAGGCGTGGGCAGGGATCGACTGGCCGCGGTGCGCCAGGACCGTTCGCGTGCCGGCCTCGCGCAGGACCGCCAGCAGGTGCTCGATGTAGAGCCCGTCCTTTATGACAGCGCCCGCCGGGAACGGATCGCTGGCAGGTGCAGGAATAGGCGACGACGCGGCCATGGCGGCCTCCCCCAGCATGGAACTGCGGCGCCCGCTACCATGCCCTGGATGGCGCGGCCGGGCACGCGAGATCTGCCGGGGCGAAGGCAAGCAGATGGTCGCAGCACCCCGCCTGCGCACGCCGTGAGGACGTCTCCTTCCCCACGGCAGGCTTTGAGCAGGCGGGGAGGGTGGCCTCTGCTACGTGTTCAGCCGGTTCGCCACCAGGTCCTCGACCACGCTCGGATCGGCCAGTGTGCTGGTATCGCCGAGCTGGCTGTAGTCGTTGGCTGCGATCTTGCGCAGGATCCGCCGCATGATCTTGCCCGAGCGGGTCTTGGGCAGGCCCGGCGCCCACTGGATGAAGTCCGGCGTGGCGATCGGCCCGATTTCCTTGCGCACCCACTTCACGAGGTCGGCGCGCAGCGCATCCGACGGCTCGATGTCCTTCTGGAGCGTCACGTAGCAGTAGATGCCCTGGCCCTTGATGTCGTGCGGGCAGCCCACCACCGCGCTCTCGGCCACGGCCGGATGGGAGACCAGCGCACTCTCGACCTCGGCCGTGCCCATCCGGTGGCCGGACACGTTGAGCACGTCGTCGACCCGGCCGGTGATCCACCAGTAGCCGTCCTCGTCGCGCTTGGCGCCATCGCCCGTGAAGTAGGTGCCCTTGAAGGTCGAGAAATAGGTCTGCACGAAGCGCTCATGGTCGCCATAGACCGTGCGCATCTGGCCGGGCCAGCTGTCCAGCAGCACGAGGTTGCCCTCGCCGGCCCCCTCGATCACCTTGCCGTCATTGTCCACCAGTGCCGGCTGGATCCCGAAGAACGGCCGGGTCGCCGAGCCTGGCTTGAGCACCGTGGCACCTGGCAAAGGCGTAATCAGGATGCCGCCGGTCTCGGTCTGCCACCAGGTGTCCACGATCGGGCAGCGGCCGTCGCCGACCACGCGGTGGTACCAGAGCCAGGCCTCCGGGTTGATCGGCTCGCCCACCGAGCCCAGGAGGCGCAGCGAGGCCCGCGAGGTCCGCTTGACCGGCTCATCGCCCTGCTGCATGAGCGCCCGGATCGCGGTGGGCGCGGTGTAGAAGATCGTGACGTGGTGCTTGTCGATGACTTCCCAAAAGCGCGACACGGTCGGGTAGTTGGGGATGCCCTCGAACATCAGCGTGGTCGCTGCGTTGGAGAGCGGGCCATAGACGATGTAGCTGTGGCCGGTCACCCAGCCCACGTCGGCCGTGCACCAGTAGACGTCGCCGTCCTTGTAGTCGAAGACGTATTTGTGGGTGACCGAGGCATAGACGAGATAGCCGCCGGTCGTGTGCAGCACGCCCTTCGGCTTGCCGGTGGAGCCCGAGGTATAGAGGATGAACAGCGGGTCCTCCGCGTTCATCGGCTCGCAGGCGCATTCCGGACTGGCCTCGCGGGCCTCCTTCGACGCATCGAAATCACGGCCGGGCTTCATGTCGACCGCGATGCCCGTATGGCGGAACATCAGCACCTGGACGTCGTCTGGGCACTTCTTCAGCGCTTCGTCGACATTGCCCTTGAGCAGCACGGGCTTGCCGCCACGCAGGCCGCCATCGGCGGTGACCACGACCTTGCTCTGGCAGTCCTTGATCCGGTCGGCCAGCGCGTCGGGCGAGAACCCGCCGAACACCACCGTGTGCACCGCTCCGATCCGGGCGCAGGCCAGCATGGTGTAGGCGGCCTCGGGGATCATCGGCATGTAGATGGTGACCCGGTCGCCCTTCTTGACGCCGTGCGCCTTCAGGACGTTCGCGATCCGGCAGACCCGGTTCAGCAGCTCGCGATAGGTGACCATCCGCTCGTGGTCGGGATTGTCGGCTTCCCAGATGATGGCAACGCGGTTGGCATGCCGAGGCAGGTGCCGGTCGATGCAGTTGTAGGCGACGTTGATCTCGCCATCCTCGTACCACTTGATCGAGACGTCGCCCTCGAACGAGGTGTTCTTCACCTTCGTATAGGGCTTGCTCCAGTGCAGCCGCTGCCCGATCTCGCCCCAGAAAGCCTCCGGCTCGGCCAGCGAGCGCGCATACATGGTGCGGTAGTTGAGATCATCGATGAGCGTCGTCTGCGCAAACGACGCCGGAACGGGAAACAGCTCGGACATTCGCAACCACCCTGTTAGCGCTCATGGTTCCGGGCACGACGGAACCACGGACCAGGACCGGGGACGATCGCCACCGGCCTCCTTTGCACAGAGTTTCCTCCCTGGCCGCGCGCCACGCAACGGCGATCCTCATGCCGCCCGCTCTTTCGCCCGGCCGGACTGTCCCCATATCCCCAGACTTCTCCACGGTTTACAAAGTAGTTTGTCGCGCTGCCGCAACATGCGGGCAAGTCCAGCATAACTTCGTGGATAAGTGCTGGATGGAACGCTTGAAGAACGCCTCTCAAGCGGTCTGGTCGAGCCAATCGATCACGGTCGGCACGATCCTGGACACGATGATCTCGACACCTTCTGCGGTCGGATGGATACCGTCCGGCTGGTTGAGCAGGCGGTCGCCCGCCACGCCTTCGAGGAAGAACGGATAAAGCGGAACATCATGACGTTCCGCCAAGTCTTTGTAGACCTTTGCGAATGCCTTGCCGTAGGCAGCGCCCAGATTGGGCGGGGCCAGCATGCCCGTCAGGAGCACCGGGACGTTCGCGGCCTTGGCCTTGGCGATGATCCCGTCCAGATTCTGCTCCAGCTGCTCGACCGGCAGGGCCCGCAGCCCGTCATTGGCGCCGAGTTCGATGATCAGGTGGGTCGGCTTGTCGGCCAGGACCCAGTCCATACGGGTCAGGCCCCCGGCCGAGGTGTCGCCGGAGACACCCGCATCGATCACGGCGCAATCCCGGCCTTGCGCACGTAACGCCGCTTGGAGACGGGCCGGAAATCCTTCGTTCACCGACAGGCCATAGGCTGCCGTCAGCGAATCACCGAGAACGGCGATCCTGCAGGCTTGGCCTTGCGTAGAATCGGCGGGCTGCGCCATCGCAGGCGGGCTGGCCAATGGTAGCGCCAGCCAGGCAAGGGCTAGAACATGCAGGAAGCGTCGCCGCCATGCGGCGAACTTGCCGGATGGCTGGTGGTTGTCGGGAACATGCCTGTTCGCCATCTGCCCGAATGATGAATCTTGTGAGGATCGGATGATCAATCTTGTAGACCTCCGTCTGGATCTGGTGGGTGCTGCCGGGCAGGTCTCGATCCTCAAGGGTGTCGATCTGCAGGTGCCGGCCGGGTCGGCAGTAAGCGTGGTCGGTCCATCCGGTTCCGGCAAGTCGAGCCTGATCGCGGTGATCGCCGGCATCGAGCGGGCGACCGGCGGCCAGGTCGTCGTGGACGGCGTCGACCTCGCCACCTTGGACGAGGACGGGCTGTCCCGCTTCCGGCGCGGCCGGCTGTCGATCCTGTTCCAGTCGTTCCACCTGATCCCGACCCTCTCGGCGCTCGAGAACGTGGCCGTGCCCCTGGAGCTGATGGGCCGCCGCGACGCCCTGACTCGGGCTGCCGACGCCCTGGCCGAGGTGGGCCTGGCCCATCGCGTCGACCATTATCCCGGCCAGATGTCCGGCGGTGAGCAGCAGCGCACCGCGCTGGCCCGAGCGATCGTGACCGAGCCCTCGATCCTCCTGGCGGACGAGCCCACCGGCAATCTCGACCGTGCCAATGGCGAGCATGTGATGGATCTCGTATTCGACCTGCGCAAGAAACTCGGCACGACGCTGCTGCTGGTTACCCACGACGCCGCTCTCGCCCAGGCCTGCGACTGGACCTGCCGCATGGAGGACGGCCGCATCGTCACGCCGCCGGATTCCTGGTCGAACCCGAGCAGCGCGGGCCAGGTCCTGGCCGGGGCCCCGGCATGAGTGCGTCCAGGCTGCCTTTCACCCTGTCCTTCGCGCTGCGTGACCTGCGCGGTGGCCTGCAGGGCTTCTGGCTCCTCCTGCTCTGCCTGGCGCTGGGGGTGGCCGCGATCGGAGCCGTGGGGCTTCTCTCGGCGGCCGTGGATCGTGCCGTGGCGCGCGACGCCCGTGCGTTGCTGGGCGGCGACATCGTGGTGGAAGCCTCCGGCGAGGAGATTACGGCCGAGGAACTGGGCGACGTGCTGCCACCCGGCAGCATCGCCCGCTCCACCCTGCGGATGAGTGGCCTCGTCACCAGCGAGACCCTGAACGAGGCCGGCAACCCGCGCAGCCTCGCCATCTCGCTCAAAGGCGTGGAAGATCCCTGGCCCTTGGTCGGCACCGTCACCCTCGACCCGCCGCTCGCCGTGGAAGAAGCGTTGGCCGATGGCGGGGTGGTGGTGGAGCGTGGCGTCCTGCCGCGCCTGGGCGTGGAGGTGGGCGACCGGCTGAACCTCGGCGACCGCCAGGTCACCATCCGGGCCGTGCTGATCGACGAGCCCGAGCGCGTGCAGGGGATCTATGGGATCGGTCCCCGGGTCATCGCCTCGCTCGATACGATCCGCGCGGCTGGCATCCTCCTGCCAGGCGCGGTGACGACCTGGACCCGTGCCATTGCCCTGCCGCCGGGTGCGGATGCCGCGGCGGTGCTGGCCACCATTCGCGAGGCCAATCCGAGTGCTCGCTTCCGTGCCCGGGGCATCGAGGAGATCCAGCCGCAGATCGCTCGGTTCACCGACCGGCTCGCGAGCTATCTCACGATTGCGGCCCTGGCTGCCCTGCTGACCGGTGGCATCGGCATCGGCCTGGCGGTCCAAGGCTGGCTGGTCCAGCGCCGCGCCGGCATCGCCACCCTCAAGGCCCTGGGTGCGACGCCCCGCCAGGTCCTGCTGGTCTACGCGCTCCAGGTCCTTCTCGTCGCGACCATCGCAGCGCTGCTGGGCATGATCGGCGCCTACGGGCTGGCATCGATGTCGGCCTTCCTGCCGCCCGACCTGATCCCGTTTGCCGTGGACGGGGTGTTCGACCCGTGGCCGCTGTTGCGTGCCGCCCTGCTCGGCATCGCCACCGCCCTTCTGTTCGCGGCCATTCCCCTTCTGGATGCCCGCGATCTGCCGGTCGCGGCCCTGCTCCGCCCGGCTGCGGCGGAGAACCGCCATGGTGACTGGAAGGTGCGGGTCCTGGTGATCGCGCTGGGCGTCCTGGTGGTGGGTGGTCTGGCATCGCTGACGACGCCACGCCCCGAGATCGGCGCCGTGTTCGCCCTGGCCGCCCTGGCGGCGGCGTTCCTCCTCACCCTCTTGGGCAAGGCGGTGCTGGCCCTGGTCGGCCGCGCCGCGAAGAACGGCCCGCTCGTGCTGCGCCTCTCGCTGGCACGCCTGAACCGGCCGGGCTCCACCGCCCTTCCCGTGGTCGTCGCCACCGGCACGGCGCTCTCGGTGCTGGCGACCGTGCTGTTCGTCCAGCAGTCCCTGGAGTCTGAGCTTCGCAACGCCTTGCCCGAGCGGGCACCGTCGGTGGTCTTCATCGACATCCAGCCGAACCAGGCCGAGACTTTCGACCGGGTGCTGGCCGAATTCCCCGATGCATCGATCCAGCAGCGCGCCCCCGTGCTGCGGGCCAGGGTATCGGGCATCAAGGGCAAGCCGATCGAAGAGGCCGCCATTGGCGAGAACGCGCGCTGGACGGTGCGCCGCGACCGTGGCCTGTCCTGGACGGCGACGCCGCCGGACAACGCGCCGCTCGTGGCGGGCGAATGGTGGCCGCCGGACTATGCCGGTCCGCCGCTCGTCTCGGTCGAGGACGAGATCGCGATCGGCTATGGCGTCGGTGTCGGCGACAAGATCTCGTTCAACGTGCTGGGCCGGCAGGTGGAGGCGACGGTCGCCAATCTGCGTCGTGAGATCGACTGGTCACGCGCCCGGATCGACTTCGTCTTCCTGTTCAGCCCTGGCCTGATCGACAAGGCGCCGCACACGCTGATCGCGGCGGTGCGGGTCCCTCCAGGCCAGGAAAGTGCGCTGCTGGACGCGATGGCGGCCGCCTTGCCCAACGTCACGCCGATCTCGATTACCGAGGTCACCCGCCAGGTTGGCGACGTGCTGGGCAAGATCGGCTTTGCGGTCCAGGCCGTGGCATCGGTGACGCTGGGGGCGGGGCTGCTCGTGCTCCTGGGTGCCCTGGCCGCATCGCGACGGCAGCGGCGGCATCAGGTAGCCCTCATGAAGGTGCTGGGAGCCACCCGCGCCGACCTCTTGCGCCACTTCGTCATCGAGCACGCCGCCACCGGCTTCCTGTCGGCGCTGGTCGGCCTGCTGGTGGGGGGCATCGCTGCCTTCTTGCTGGTCGGCCCGTTCATGAACCTGACGTTCACCCCGGGCCTGGTCAGTGCCGCCGCCCTGGCCTTGGCCGCGGTGGTCGCGACCGGCCTGGTCGGGGCGCTGTCGACCTGGCGGCTGCTGGCCCGCCCGATCGCACCGGTCCTGCGCGGGGGATAGCTGCCAACGACGGTCGCACCACGCTACCTTCATGTGCTACACTGCCGGCTTGGTCTCATGGTGGAGGATGTGGAGAGATGGGCAGTCCGGAGTCGTTCTTTGCATGAACGAACCCGAGCCGGCTGCCATGGCCGTCCTGCCCCACGCCGGCCATGAGAACCGAGCGCGGGAAGGGCGGCCGGGCTCGACTTGTCGTCGATCAGGCGCTTTCAGGTACAACCGGCCGTCGTCGTGGGCTTGCGACAATCAATACTTGGCGACATCTCAAGTCGTCATGCACTGATTGCAGCTCGTCCGGGCGGATGGAAAGGTCGACTTGGCACCCGGCCGATGCTCCGCCCGCGAGATTTAAGCCCGGGAAATGTAACGGTTTGTATCTGGAGCGGATCTTCTGTGGCGGGCCCGTTCTGGTCTTGAAGGATCCTGCTGTATCGCTATATCTTGCGAGTAAGACCGGCGGCCTATGGGGCCGTCGATCACCGAAGGAGGTTACATGGCATTCGGCACGGATCCCCGCATAGCGCGCATGGGCGGACGTGTAGCGGTCGACCAAGTCGACGCGGGCCTGCGCCGCTACATGCTGTCCATCTACAACTACATGGGCATGGGCCTGGCGCTGACCGGCATCATCGCGATGGTCGTCGCTTCGTCGCCTGCCCTGTACGAGCCGATCCTGTTGTCGCCGCTCAAGTGGGTGGTGATGCTGGCGCCGCTCGGCTTTGTGATGTTCCTGGGCTTCCGGGTCCAGCAGATGAGCACGTCCGCCGTACAGATGACCTTCTGGGCGTTCTGCGCCGTGATGGGTCTGTCGATGGCGTCCATCTTCCTGGTCTTCACCGGGGCCAGCATCGCGAGGACGTTCTTCGTCACGGCCGCCGCGTTCGGCGCGCTCTCGCTCTACGGTTACACCACCAAGCGTGACCTGAGCGCGTTCGCGACCTTCCTGGTCGTCGGCCTGTTCGGCCTGATCATCGCGAGCGTCGTGAACATCTTCGTCGGTTCCAGCGCCATGCAGTTCGCCATCAGCGTCGCTGGCGTGCTGATCTTCGCTGGGCTCACCGCCTGGGACACCCAGCGGCTGAAGGAGATGTATTACGAGGCGATGGAGCCGGGTGCGCAGACCAAGATGGCCGTCATGGGCGCCTTGTCGCTGTACCTGAACTTCATCAACATGTTCCAGTTCCTGCTGCAGTTCATGGGCGTGCGCACCAATAGCGAGTGACGCATGTTCCATTGACGCACTCGACTGAGTAAGGATCGGCCGCCTTTGACGAGGCGGCCGTTTTCTTTTGTGGTGAAAGTGTCCGACACTCCCGTGCCAAGACCCGTTGCCGCCCTGCTCGCGCTCATCCTGCTCGGCTCCTGCAGCGCCCACCCTCCACCCGCCGCCGCCGTGCCGGACAGCGGCAAGGTCACCCGGATCCCGGTGCCCGACCTGGACCTGCCCAGGCGGATGCAGGGCGGTGCCGTCCTGGAAGAGGCATGGACGCTGCGCTCCCGCCTGCGGATCAGCGGCCTGTCCGCCATGGCCCTCCAGGGGGACCGGCTGATGCTGGCGACCGACGATGGGCAGCTTTTCGCCACGAACTGCCCGGAGGACCAGACGCTGCAAGGCTGCGACGACCGCTGGGGCTATGACGGGCGGCTCGTGGCGCGCGGCGCGCCCAGGGCCGATTTGGAAGCCCTGGCGATCCGGCCGGACGGTTCGGTGGTAGCCGGCCTCGAGAACATGCCGCGCCTGGCCCTGCTTCAGCCGGACGGCAGCGGCTACCAGATCGCCAAGCTGCCCGGCGCGCCGAATATGCGCAGCCTGCCCAAGAACAGCGGCCCGGAGGCAGTCGCCTCGCTGCCGGATGGGCGGCTCGTGGTGCTGCCGGAGGGCAGCGTCACCCAGGAAGGGCAGGCGACGATCCTGGTCGAGCAGCCGGACGGCAGCTGGCAGACCACAAGGATGCTGCTGCCGACGCCCGGCCTGCTGCCGACCGAGGCTGCCGTGGCTGGCGACCGGCTGTTCGTGCTGCTGCGCGGCCTGGGGCTCCTGGCCGGCTGGCAGATGCAGATCGTGGCCCTGCCGCTGGCGTCCCTGGACGCACGCCCCGACGAGCTGCCAGAGCCGGTATTGGTGGTCACGCTCGACGAGCAGCGCATCGCCGACAACTACGAGGCCATGGCCGTCCGCCAGATGGCCGACGGCAGCTATACGCTGCTGGTGGCCAGCGACGACAACGGCTTCACACTGCAGCAGAAGCTGCTGCTGCTGTTCAGCTGGAGGGAAGAGGGGGCGTAGCGCCAGGAACGGGCGCGCGCAGGTTCATGATCGCCCGGAACGGGACGAGCAGCACCAGCGCCATGGCGAGCTTCACCGCGAGGTCGCCGATCGCCCAGCTGATCCAGGGCAGCCCGGTGAAGGCGAAGGCACCGCTGAAGAATACAGCCGTGTCCCAGGTCGAGGCCAGGACCGAGCCGACCAGCGGAGCCTTCCACCATGAAGCGCGGCGCATGCGGTCGAAGATGGTGATGTCGAGCAGCTGCGATGACAGGAAGGCCAAGCCCGAGGCCAACGCGATCCGTGCATCGGACAGCAAGTAGGACAGCACCACGCCGATCGCGAAACCGACCAGCGCTACCTGCCGGGCCCGAGCCGGTCCGTACCAGCGGTTGGTAAGGTCGCTGACCAGGAACGCCATCGGGTAGCTGAAGGCGCCCCAGGTCAGCCAGTCGTTGATCGGAAACTGGACGAGCCAGTTCGATGCGACCACCACGACCACCATGGCCGCAACCGCCTCGAGAGGCAGGCCGGTGGCACGGGATGATGAAGGCGAGGGCATGGCTGGCTGAGCGTCAGGCCTGCGCAGCACGGGCAGCGAGCACGCGCTCCTGGACGCGCGCAAGCTCGGGCGACAGGTTCCTGGTTGAAGCCTCGACCAGGAAGCCATCCAGGCCACCATGCTTGTCGACCGTCCGCATGGCAGCGACGGTCAAGCGGATGCGGAACTGCTGCTTCAGCGTCTCGCTGTAGAGGCGGCGATACTGCAGGTTGGGCAGGTACCGCCGGCGGGTCTTGTTGTTCGCGTGGCTGACATTGTTGCCGACGAGAACGCCCTTGCCCGAAACGGCGCAGCGACGTGCCATGGGAAGATCCTTGAAGTAACTCGTGACCGATCGGACGAACGGGACCCGCAGGTGGCGGATGCCCGGCACGCAGTGGTGCCGCATCTAGCGCCGGCTCATGGCCGCGTCAAGCTGAAGCCCACCGGCCCGCATCGGCATGTGCGGCGGATTGTATGCTGCGCTGCACCATAAATGTCCTTGAAATGAGTCTAAACCGTCATTATCTAGCGTTTGTGCGGTGCAGCATAAGCGCCCTACAGCAAGATCGCTGGTCGCCAAAAGGAGAGATTGCCGTGGCCACTAACCTGTTCCAGCCCCCCAAGTTCGACACCGACCTGTTCGTCGCAGCGCAGAAGCGCAATGTCGACGCCTTCACCGGTGCTTCCCAGATCTTTGCCGATGGCCTGCGTGCGCTCGCGCAGCGTCAGGTCGAGATCACCCAGGCTTCCATGAAGCAGTTCATGACCGACAGCCAAGCCTTCCTGACCAGCAAGCCCACCGAGGTAAAGCCGGCAGACATGGCCGGCAAGGTCAAGAGCGCCTACGAGGCCGCGGTCGCCAACGCGCAGGAGCTCGGCAACATTGTGGTGAAGGCACAGTCCGACGCCATGAACGTGCTGAACAACGCCGCTGTCGCGAACTTCGACGACATGAAGAAGGTCACGGTCGCCTCCTGACCTTCTCGTCCCTGGCTGAGCCGGTGCCCGACGCGGCGCACGGCTCGGGCAGAAAGCCAGTCGAAAGAACGGCAGCGCCAGAACGGCGCTGCCGTTCTTCGTTGGTGATCAGGCCGGGCCCGTCCAGCGCATGGTGATCCGCTCAGGGTCGAGCTTTGCACTGACGGGATGCGCTTCGGCCAGCGAACCGATCAGCAGAAAGCCCGTGATCACGTCCTCCTGGCTGCAGCCCAGCGCCTGGCGGATGTGAGGGTCGTAGGCGTTCTTGCCTGTGGCCCATTTGGCCGCGAAGCCGCGGGCATGAGCCATGATGAGCATGTTCTGCATCGCCGCGGCGCCGGCGGCGATCTGCTCTTCGGCCGGGATCTTGTGGCCAGGCCGCACCCGCGTGACCACCACCACGACCGCCGTGGCCCGCATCACGTTGCGCCGCTGCTTATCCAGGTCCACCTCGGCCACGTTCGGATCGGCGGCACGCGCAGCTGCCACGAACACCTCGCCCAGGGCCGCCCGTGAATCACCCTCGATCAGGATGAAGCGAAACGGCGTCAGCTTGCCATGATCCGGTGCCGCTGCTCCAGCCGCCAGAATTTCCTGCAGATCCGCCGGGCCTGGGCCCGGGCCGCCCATCTTCAGCGGTGGGACCGTGGTCCGGCTCAAGATGGCGGTCGAAACGTCCATGGTATGGTCCTCTGGCTGCGCGATGCGGAACCGGTTCATACTTCAGATGGTCGAGGCCGGGAAACCGGGTCCGGCGCAGGTCCGCGTCCAGGTCATGGAACCTCTTCACATCGATGGCCATCCTTGACCCGCCGCCGCCCCTCGCGCATCTGCCGGGCATGCAGGTGCATTGCCATCTCGACCATCTTCCAAAGGCTGCCCGCGGGCTTGCGCTCGCCATCGGCAATTTCGACGGCGTCCATCTTGGCCATCGTGCCATCTTGGGCCGCACGGCTGCCGATGCGCGCGACTTGGGCGTGCCCGCCGGAGTCCTGACTTTCGAGCCGCATCCGCGCGAGCTTTTCTCCCCTGATTCGGCGCCGCGAAGGCTGACCCCTCTGCGCCGCAAGCTCGAACTACTGCGTGATGTCGGCCTGATGCATGTCGTCGTGCCGCGGTTCACCCGTGCCTTCGCGACGCTCGCACCGGAAGCCTTCGTCGACGACGTGCTGATCCACCGGATGGGGGTGCGGATCGTCGTGGTTGGCGCGGACTTCTGCTTCGGCAAGGGCAGGGCAGGCACGGCCCAGTTCCTCAAGGAGCGCCTGGCCACACACGGAGTCGCGGCGGTCGTGCACTGCAAGGTCTCGATCGACGGCGTGGACTGTTCTTCCACGAGAATCCGGCAGTTCCTGGCCGATGGCGACGTACGGGCTGCCGCACGTCTGCTCGGCCGGCCCCACGTGATCGAGGGGGTCGTGCGGCGAGGCGCGGGGCTCGGGCGGCAGATCGGGTTCCCGACGGCCAATATCGCACCGCTGCACCGGCGTGTCCTGCTGCCTGCGCACGGCGTCTATGCCGCCAGGGTCGGCATCGTCGGCGAGGATCCCGGCGAGCCGCGTCCGGCCGTCCTGAACTGGGGGCGCCGGCCGACCGTGGACGGCGTCCAGGAAGTTCTCGAGGTGCATCTGTTCGATCTTCCCCGCGACCTCTATGGTAGGCGCTTGCGGGTGGGCTTCGTCGAGCGTCTGCGCGGCGAGATCCGTTTCCCGAATTTGGAGGCGCTGGTGGCCCGGATCCGCGAGGATGCCGAAGCCGCCCGCGCGCTGTTGTCGTCTCCTCCCTCGTCGGCCGGAACATGAGCCAGGATCTGAAGAGCACGGTCTTTCTGCCGAAGACCGATTTCCCGATGCGGGCCGCCTTGCCCGAGCGCGAGCCTGCAATCGTGCAGCGCTGGATCGACGCCGGCCTGTGGGAACAGATCCGTGGCAAGTCGAAGGGCCGGCCGCTCTTCGTGCTGCATGACGGCCCGCCTTATGCCAACGGCAACATCCATATGGGCACGACGTTGAACAAGGTCCTCAAAGACCTGATCAACCGCTCGCGCCAGATGCTTGGGTACGACGCCAACTACGTGCCCGGCTGGGATTGCCACGGGCTGCCGATCGAGTGGCAGATCGAGCAGGAGTACCGCAAGCGCGGGGCCGACAAGGATGCCGTGCCGATCGTCCAGTTCCGTCAGGAGTGCCGCCGGCACGCCGACAAGTACATCGATATCCAGCGCAAGGAGTTCCAGCGCCTGGGCTGCCTGGGCGACTGGAACCATCCCTACACGACGATGGCTTTCTCGTCCGAGGCGTCGATCTTCGAGGAACTGGCCAAGTTCCTCCAGAACGGCTCGCTCTATCGCGGCCTGAAGGCGGTGATGTGGTCGACGGTCGAGAAGACCGCGCTCGCTGAAGCCGAGGTCGAGTACCACGACCACACCTCGACCACGATCTGGGTGCGCTTCCCGCTGGCCCGCGTGATCGACCCGGTGCTGACCGGGGCGGCCGTGGTGATCTGGACCACGACACCCTGGACGATCCCGGCCAATCGGGCCGTGGCCTACGGGTCCGACATCGCCTACGTGGCACTCGAGCCCACCGAGGTGGCAGACGATGCCACGGTCAAGGCCGGCGATCGGCTGATCGTGGCCGAGGATCTCCTGCCGTCGTTCCTGGAGACGGCTCGGATCACCACGCACAAGGTGCGCGCCCGGTTCCCCGGCTCGGCCCTTGCCGGCTGTATCGCTCACCACCCGCTGCGTGGCCTGGCCGACGGCTACATGTTCGACGTGCCGCTCCTGGCCGGTGACTTCGTCACCACCGAACAGGGCACCGGCCTCGTTCATATCGCCCCGTCCCATGGCGAGGACGACTTCAACCTTGGTGCGGAGAACGACATCCCGGCCGAGGACACGGTGGGCGACGACGGCACCTATACGGCGCGCGTCCCGGGCTTCGTCGGCACGCACGTGTTCAAGGCGCACGAGCCGGTGATCGCGGCCCTGGCCGAGCGCGGTGCGCTGGTGGCACGCGGTAAGCTGCTCCATTCCTACCCTCATTCCTGGCGATCCAAGGCACCCTTGATCTTCCGCGCCACCGCGCAGTGGTTCATCGCCATGGACGACTCGGTGCAGGTGCGCAGCAAGGCGCTGGCCGCGATCGACGCCACCACCTTCGTGCCGGAGAAGGGCAAGAATCGCCTGCGCTCGATGGTGGAGGACCGACCGGACTGGTGCGTCAGCCGCCAGCGTGCCTGGGGCGTGCCGATTGCCGTGTTCGTCGACAAGGCGACCGGCCAGCCGCTGCGCGACCCCGAGGTCTGCCGGCGCATCGCCGACTCCTTTCGCGAGGAGGGCTCGGACGCCTGGTGGTCGCGCGACCCGCAGAGCTTCCTGGGCGACAGGTACCGCGCCGAGGATTTCGAGAAGGTCGACGACATTCTCGACGTCTGGTTCGACAGCGGCTCGACCCATGCGTTCACGCTGGAAGGCCGTCCGGACCTGCGCTGGCCGGCGGACCTCTACCTCGAGGGGTCGGACCAGCATCGCGGCTGGTTCCAGTCCTCGCTGCTGGAGAGCTGTGGCACCCGTGGTCGCGCACCCTTCGACACGGTGCTGACCCATGGCTTCGTGGTCGATGCCGCCGGGCGCAAGATGTCGAAGTCGCTCGGCAACACCCTTTCGCCCATGGACCTGATGAAGACCCATGGTGCCGACATCCTGCGCCTCTGGGTGGTGTCCACGGACTTCTCCGAGGACATCCGCATCAGCAAGGACATCCTGGACCGAACGGCCGATTCCTACCGCAAGGCGCGCAACACCCTGCGCTACCTCCTGGCCAACCTGGACGGCTTCTCCCCGGCTGAACGATTGCCCTATGAGCAACTGCCGGAGCTGGAGCAGTGGGTGCTCCATCGGCTGGCCGAGATCGACCGGGCAGTGCGGGATGGCAACGAGGCTTACGACTTCCTTGGACCGTACAAGCAGGTCCTGGAATTCGCGTCGATCGACCTGTCGGCCTTCTACTTCGACGTCCGCAAGGATTCGCTCTACTGCGACCACCCTGAGGATCTGCGCCGCCGTGCCGCCCGCACCGTCCTTGATCGTGTGTTCGAGCACCTGGTCCGGTGGCTGGCGCCGATCCTCGTGTTCACGACCGAGGAAGCCTGGCGCTATCGGCGTGGGGAGGAGGCCGGCAGCATCCACCTGGAGCAGTTCCTGGAGATTCCCGCATCATGGATGCGGCCGGACCTGGGCGAGCGTTGGGACCAGGTGCGTACGCTCAGGCGGGTGGTCACCGGTGCGCTCGAGATCGAGCGCCGCGAGAAGCGGATCGGCAGTTCGCTGGAGGCGGCTCCCGAGGTCTACATGACGGAGGCGCAGGCCAGGGTGCTGGATGGGCTGGACCTGGCGGAACTCGCCATCACCTCCTGGGCGAAAGCGAAAGTCGGTGAGGGGCCGGCGGATGCGTTCCGGCTCGAGGAGGTGGCCGGGGCATCCGTGGTGCCAAAGCAGGCCGAAGGCGAGAAGTGCCTGCGATGCTGGCGGGTCCTGCCTGAGGTCTCCAACTCCGAGGACCATGTCTGCCGCCGCTGTGCTGGCGTGCTTGGCCGGCTTCGCGTCGCAGCATGACCCACGTCCGCGCGGCGCTGCTGCTGGCCGTCATCGTGTTCGTCCTGGACCAGGCGACCAAGGAGGCCGTTCTGTACTTGTCGGATCGCCTGCCCACGGCCGTCATGCCGTTCTTCAACCTGGTGCTCGTCTGGAACCCGGGCATCAGCTTTGGGATGTTCGGCGGGGACAAGGCGCTGGAACCCTGGATCCTGGTCGGCCTGACCGCCGTGATTTCCACTGGGCTCGTGATCTGGCTGGTCCGCGAGCGGCACCGGCCGACCGCGCTGGCCCTGGGCCTGGTGCTCGGTGGTGCGGTGGGCAACGTAATTGACCGCCTCCGGCACGGCGCGGTCGTGGACTTCCTGGATTTCCACGTTGCCGGCTTTCACTGGCCGGCCTTCAATGTCGCGGATTCGGCGATCGTGGTGGGCGCATTGTTGCTGGTGGCGGAGAGCTTCATGGGCAAGAAGAAGGAGGCAGCCTCGTGAGCAGGGCCGGGTCGAGGGCGACCGGATGCGCACTGGCAGGGGCAGCCATTCTGCTGCTGGGCGGCTGCGACACCACCATCCAGGAACAACTCGGGCTGCGCCGGACCGGGCCCGACGAGTTCCAGGTAATCAGGCGGGAGCCGCTGACCATGCCGCCTTCCCTGGCCGAACTGCCGCCGCCGAGGCCTGGGGCACCCGCACTCAGTGAAGCGCGTCCCTCCGAGGAAGCCAGGCAGGTCCTGCTGGGCAACGCTACCGTGATCGGCGCTGGCAATACCGCTGACGGCTCGATGGAGGCAGTGGAGGTACCGGTGACGCCCGGCCAGCAGGCACTCCTGGACGAGACCGGCGAGATCCCCGCCGATCCCGATATCCGGCGTACTCTTGAACAGGAGGAGCAGGACGCCACATCGATCAGTACGCGGACCTTCCTGTTCATTGCATCCTGGCAGCGCGACCAGCCGGAGGACGAGCCGGGTCTGGTGCTCGATCCGGTCGCGGAGGCCCAGCGCCTGCAGCAGGCTGGCGTGAACGCATCGAACAAGCCGCTCACCACCCGCGTCGGCAGCGTGCCGCTTGCCATCCCGCCGGTGAATTGAGGACAACACGTGCACGCGATCGCCGGATTGAATCCCCAGGGACTGGTTCCGCCGCAAAAGGGCCTGTTTCATCCGGCCACCTTCCATCTCGGCAACGGGATGGAAGTGGTGGTGGTCGAGAACCATCGTGCACCTGTGGTAGCCCACTGGGTGTGGTACAAGGTCGGCTGCGCGGACAGCCCCATCGGGAAATCCGGCCTTCCGCACTTCCTCGAACATCTGATGTTCAAGGGCACGGATGCAATTCCGCCCGGTGCCTTCTCCAAGGAAGTCGCGAAGCAGGGCGGCAACGACAACGCCCAGACAAGCTTGGACTACACTGCCTATTTCCAGCTGATCGCCAAGGACCGTCTGCCCCTGATGATGCAGATGGAAGCCGACAGGATGGCGAACCTGCGCCTGGTCGACGAGATCGTGTACCCGGAGCGGGACGTCATCGTCGAGGAACGGCGCCAGCGGATCGACAACGACCCCAACGCGCAGCTCCACGAGCAGATGAGCGCGCTGCAGTACCTGCACCATCCCTACCGCCTGCCGGTGATCGGCTGGATGCACGAGATCCAGGCCTATACCCGCGAGGATGCGCTGGCCTTCTATGACCGTTGGTACGCACCAGGAAATGCGGTGCTAGTGGTGGCCGGAGACATCACGGCGGACGAACTCCGCCCGCTCGCCGAAGCTACCTACGGAAAGGTGGCGCCGCGCGGCACGCCGGAGCGGGTGCGCGTTGGCGAGCCGCCGCAGCTGGCCGAGCGCCGCCTGCAACTGGCCGACGAGCGCGTGGGGCAGCCCTTCCTGATCCGCTCATACCTGGTGCCGTCCTTCGCCAGCGCCGGCAAGGAGCACGCCTATCCGCTCGAGGTCCTGATGGAGTGGCTGGGGACGGGTGGAACGTCCGAGCTGTTCCGCGACCTCGTGGTCGAGAAGGGGCTGGCGTCCAATGCCGGCGGGTTCTACCGGGGCGTGTCGCTCGATCCGACCATGCTTCGAGTCTACGCGATCCCACGGCCCGGCGTCGGCCTGGACACGCTGGAGAGCGAGCTCGACGAGGTGCTTGCCCGGGTGGTGCGCGACGGCATTCCTGCGGACGCCCTCGAACGAGTGCAGCGGCGCATGCTCGCCGAATCTGTCTATGACCGGGACAGCCTGATGGGCGCCTCGCGCTATTTCGGTGCTTGCCTGTGCAGCGGCCTGACAGTCGAGGATGCGGAGGCCTGGCCGGAGCGGATCGCGGCTGTCACGGTCGATGACGTGCGCGCGGCTGGGGCCCTTGCGTTCAACAAGCGGCATGCGGTGACGGGCCACTTGGTCCACGCCTGATTCCGTCTTTCAACGTTACCTTCCAGTCAGAGGAGTGCCGCAGCTTGGTCCCCGTTCAGGAGGTGAAGACCCCAGGCGGCATCCGCGCCTATCTTGTGACCGAGCGGACGGTGCCGTTCCTGTCCCTGGGCTTCCACTTTCGTGGTGGTGCCAAGCTTGACCCGTTCGGGAAGGACGGATTGGCAAGCTTCACGGCCGGCGTGATCGACGAGGGGGCAGGCCCCTACGACACGCAGGCCTTCCGGCGCGAGCTGGAAGACAATGTCATCCGCCTGGGCTTCGACGCCGATCGCGACGGGTTCAGCGGCCATCTCAAGACATTGTCCGCGACGCGTGACCACGCCTTCGAGCTTCTGCGCCTGGCGCTGCACGAGCCGCGCCTCGATGCAGAACCGGTCGAGCGGGTGCGTGCCCAGGTCCAGGCCGATCTGTCGCGACGGGCCAAGGACCCCAATGCCCAGGCGCGTCGCCACTTCTACCATGGCATGTTCGGCACGCATGCCTATGGTCGGCCGATCCGCGGCACCCTGGAGACGGTCACGCTTTTCAGCGCCGGCGATGTTCGAACCTATGTGTCGGAGGCGTTGCGCAAGGACGATCTGGTGGTCGGTGTGTGCGGCGACATCGATGCCGCGACGCTGGCGCCCTTACTCGATCATGCCTTTGGCACGCTTCCGGCCGGCAGCGCCTGGACGGTCGAGACCGCCGTGCCAATGGCCGGCCCAGGCCTCGAGATCGTAGAGATCGACAATCCTCAGACCGTGGCGATGTTCGGCCATGGCGGGATTGAACGGCATGATCCGGGATACCAGGCTGCCTTCGTCGCCAACCACATCCTGGCCGGTGGCGGCTTTTCCTCGCGGTTGATGGAGGAGGTCCGGGAGAAGCGTGGCCTGGCTTATGGCGTCGGTGCGTCGCTGGTGGAATTGCAGGGCGCGCCGCTCTGGATCGGGCATGTCGCGACCAGCAACGACCGCGTGGCGCAGTCCCTGGAGATCATCGCGAGCGAAGCCAGCAAGCTGGCCAATGGAATGCTCGACTCTCCTGAGCTGGAGGATGCCCGCACCTATATCACCGGCTCGTTCCCGCTGCGGCTGACAAGCAATGACCAGGTGGCCGGCATGCTGGTGGGCATGCTGACCCTGGACCTGGGCCAGGACTACCTGGATCGCCGCAACCAGCTGATCGAGGCGCTCACGCTCGAGGAGGTACAGGCGGCGGCACGACGCCTGTTCCATCCTGATGCCATGCGTGTGGTGGCCGTGGGCAAGCCGCAGGGCCTCAAGGCGGCCGCCTGACCGCCACCGTGGGGGAAGACTGGACTCCATTGCCGATCTGCCGCCTGCCCGATCATCTCGTCAATCGCATCGCCGCCGGCGAGGTGGTGGAACGGCCAGCCTCGGCCATGAAGGAGTTGATCGAGAACGCCCTGGATGCCGGCGCCAGCCGGATCGAGGTAGCTGTCGCCAATGGCGGGCGCAGCCTGATCCAGGTAGCCGACGACGGTGTCGGCATGACGGAGGCTGACCTCCGGCTCTGCGTGGAGCGGCATGCGACCAGCAAACTCCTGCCGGATGCGGATCTCGTCCGGATCGCCACGCTCGGCTTTCGGGGTGAGGCGCTGGCGTCGATCGCGGCGGTGGCACGACTGAGCATCACGACCCGTACGACGGAGGCAGCCCACGCGATCGTGCTCGATGTCGAAGCGGGCAAGGTCGCGCCGATTCGGCCGGCCGCCGCTCCGGTCGGCACGCGGATCGAGGTGCGTGACCTGTTCTTCGCGACACCGGCCCGCCTGGCCTTCCTGAAGTCGGAGCGGGCCGAGGCAGCGGCCATCCTTGACCAGTTCGACCGGCTGGCCCTGGCCCGGCCCGACATCGCGTTCAGCTTGATCATCGACGGTCAGGAGCGGCGCCGGTTCGAGCCGCCGCGTGAACCGTCAAGCAGGCTGGAAGCGCGCGTTGCAGCCGTGTTCGGGGCAGCGTTCCTAGACGATGCTGTGCCGCTCGCTGTCGAGCGGAGCGGGATCGGCCTGTCCGGCTATTTCGGCCTGCCGACCGAGGCCGCCTACGGACGGCGGCCGTTCCTGGTCGTGGTGAACGGCCGGCCTGTACGCGACCGGCTGGTGGAAACGGGGCTGCGGATCGGCTACGGCGATACGCTCGCCAAGAACCGGCTGCCGGGTGCAGCGCTGATGGTCGCGCTCGATCCCGAGCGGGTCGACGTGAACGTTCACCCGGCCAAGACCGAGCTTCGGTTCCGCGAGCCGGATCTCGTGCGAAGCCTGGTGATCGGGGCTATCCGTCGCTTGCTGGAGCAGGCAGGCCAACGCACCGCCCGCTCCGTGTCGCTCGATCGACTGGCTGTCGCCACGGAGCCAGGTTCCCGGGTTCCTGCTTGGCCGTCAGCCTATCGCTCCGGCCATGCCGTTGGCGCCCTGTCCCCTGGACTTGCCGAGGCCGCGATCGCCTTCCAGGCAAGGCTGGATGTCGGTGCGCCATCGGCTCGGGTGGAAACAGCAGATCCACGGCAATCGGCGCAGCGGCATCCGCTCGGGGTCGCTCGCGTGCAGTTGTTCGATGCGTACGTGCTGGCGGAGACGACCGACGGTTTCGTGTTGGTCGATCAGCATGCTGCGCACGAGCGTATTGTCTACGAGCGGCTCAAGGCCGAGTTGCATGACGGTGCAGTAGCACGGCAGGGCCAACTCGTTCCCGTGGTGGTGGACCTGCCGGAGGATGCAGTCGAGCGGCTGGTTGCCGCCGCAGAGCCTTTGAGCCGGTTGGGGCTGGTCCTGGAAGCCTTCGGATCCCGTGCGGTCATGGTGCGGGAGAGCCCGGCCATGCTGGGAGCGGCCGACCTGGCCGGGCTTGTTCATGATCTTGCCGACGGCTTGGCCGAACAGGGTGGTCCCCACGTTCTCCTGCGTTCGCTGGAGCGTGTCGCCGCAACGATGGCCTGTCATGGTAGCATACGGGCCGGCCGGCGGCTCACGCTGGCCGAGATGGACGCATTGCTGCGCCAGATCGAGACGACTCCCAATGGCGGCACCTGCAATCATGGCCGACCCACCTGGATTGCCGTTGGGCGAACCGTCATCGACCGGCTTTTCGGCCGCTAGAATGATCCGTCATGCGCCGCGTGTGCCACACGGCCTCGACGGCGGGAGCAACTTCGGTTATATCTGGCCAGACGCAGCGTCCTGCACCGAGCAGAGCAAGATCAGCTGTCAGGCCGGTGGCAACTTGTCTCCGGCCTTTTACATGGAAGCGTCGGAGTCTCTATGGCCTACGTGGTCACCGAAGCCTGCATCAAGTGCAAGTACACCGATTGTGTCGAGGTTTGCCCCGTGGATTGCTTCTACGAGGGTGAGAATATGCTGGTGATCAACCCTGACGAGTGCATCGATTGCGGGGTTTGTGAGCCGGAATGCCCGGCGGAGGCCATCCGCCCGGACCTCGAGAGCGAGGCGGAGAAGTGGGCGGAACTTAACCGTGATTTTTCAGCCCAGTGGCCGAACCTGACGAAGAAGCGGCCTGCTCCGGCGGACGCGGACAGTTTCAAGGGCGTGAAGGGCAAGTACGAAATGTACTTCAGCCCGGATCCAGGCCAGGGCAATGGCTGAGCCAGCTACGGCGTACGCACGGACGCGTGATGAGCGATAATAGTAGCTCTCTTAGATAAAATGTGCTATATCTTGTGTGCTTAAGTGAAGCGATTGGTCTTCCTGCGGTCGTCGCTCGTGATTTTCATGTCCTAGTCGGGCACTTCCACGTTTGCGACGACGTGGTGTTCTTATCGAAGAGAACCGTCGGGCCTCACCATGTTTGGTTGGGTCGCGACGAGACGCGAAGGAAAGTGCCGCATGGCCAAGAAAGAACTGGCTTTCGAGCCCGGTGATCATATCGTCTACCCTTCGCATGGGGTAGGCAGAGTCCGCAGCGTCGAGACAGAGATCATCGCCGGGTTCGAGCTGGAGATGTATGTCGTCGGTTTCGAGAACGAGCGCCTCACGCTGCGCGTACCGGTCGGCAAGGCTGCCAAGGCTGGCATGCGGAAGCTCAGCTCGCGCGAGAAGATCCAGTCTGCGCTGGAAGCGCTGAAGATCAAGACCAAGCCGCGCCGCTCGGTCATGTGGAGCCGTCGCGCGCAGGAATACGAAGCGAAGATCAACTCCGGTGACCCGGTGGCCATCGCCGAAGTGGTGCGTGAGCTGCATCGCGCCGAGGATGCCGAGCAATCCTATTCCGAACGGCAGATGTACCGCGCTGCCCTGGAGCGCTTGGCCCGTGAAGTCGCAGCAATCGACAAGGTCGATGAGGCGGAAGCGACCCGTCGCCTGGAGAAAGTGCTCTCCGCGGCGGCGTGATGTCAGCTGTTTCCAGCTCGAACGACGGGGGCATCGGCCCCCGTTTCGTTTTTTAACCTTCGTATTTCTGCTGGTCCTGCGGAGTGCGCTGACAGCGGGCTGATTGGTGACGCCGCGCCCTTCGTCTCAGACATGAGAGGCTTGCCGAGGGCCGGGTGGAACATGACCGGTCTTCCTGGCCTTACGCGGCATCGGGCAGAGCCGGCAAACGCTGCAGCCCGGGTGACCTGCCGCGAGCGCGTCGCCGGCTCGCAGCCTCACACGGCAGAGCCGCGATTCTCCGCTACACGCTCCTCGATCACGTCCCAGATCTGCGCCTCGATCGACACGCCGTCGAACCGGTCGATCTCCTGGATGCCGGTAGGCGAGGTGACGTTGATCTCGGTGAGATAGTCGCCGATCACGTCGATGCCGACAAAGATCAGGCCACGCTGCTTCAGGGCCGGGCCGATCGCCTCGCAGATTTCATGCTCGCGGTGGGTGAGGCTGCTCTTCTCAGCGCGTCCGCCGACATGCATGTTGGCTCGCGACTCGCCGTGCGCCGGCACGCGATTGACCGCACCGGCGGGCTTCCCGTTCACCAGGATGATGCGCTTGTCGCCCGCCCGTACCGCTGGCAGGTAGCGCTGGATCATCAGGGGCTCGTTCAGGTAGCGATTGAACAGCTCCAGAAGGCTGCCAAGATTGGTATCGTCCGGGCGCAGGTGGAATACACCGGCTCCACCGTTGCCGTAGAGCGGCTTGACGATGATGTCGCCGTGCTCGGCCCGGAACTCCCGGATCTGATCGATGTCGTAGGTGATCAGGGTCGGCGGCATCAGCTCCGCGAACTGGGTGACGAACAGTTTCTCCGGCGCGTTGCGGACATGATGCGGGTCGTTGACCACCAGCGTTGTCGGGTGCACCCGATCGAGCAGGTGGGTGGTCGAGATATAGGACAGGTCGAACGGGGGATCCTGGCGCAGCAGCACCACGTCGACGCCCGCAAGATCGATCGCCTCCGGCTGGCCGAACTGCACATGGTCGCCTTCGACCCGCTGCACCTTGATCGCCCGCGCCTTGGCGACCACACGGCCGTCCTTCCAGGAGAGATCGCGGGGCAGGTAATGATAAAGACCAAAGCCCCGGCGCTGGGCTTCCAGCGCCAAGGCGAACGTGCTGTCCGCGTTGATCGCGACGGTCTCCAGCGGATCCATCTGGATCGCCACCGCTAACGACATCGATCTACTCCCCGGCTTGACAGCGGACGCCGTCAGGCGTTCCGAAATCCACGTCACATGATGAACGGCTGAGGGTATGGATGGCCTACGACTCCGACAACATCTTTGCGCGCATCCTGCGCGGCGAGATCCCCAACCGGACCGTCTACGAGGATGATTTCGCCCTGGCGTTCCACGACATCAACCCCCAGGCACCGATCCATGTGCTGGTGATCCCAAAGGGTGCCTATACGGACCTCGCGGATTTCGGCAGCCGGGCGACCCCGGAGGAAGTGACCGGCTTCTTCCGGGCAGTCACCACCACGGCTGAAAAGCTTGGAGTTGTGGCACCGGGCTTCCGCGCCCTGTGCAACACCGGACCGAACGCCCACCAGGAGGTCCCGCACTTCCATCTCCACCTGTTCGGCGGAAAGCCGCTTGGACCGATGCTCTCGCGCTGAGGCTCAGTTCAAGCCGGTCCGGAGACCTGCGTGGGCGGCGACTGCTCGGGCAGGTTCAGCGTGCAGCCTGACAAACCAGCGCCGATCACCGCGGAGATCAGGAGAGTGCGAAGCATGACGCTCATGTGAGGCCCATCCCGACGCGGCAGCAGGCCGCCACTGCGACCTGCCTTAGCACACGCAGGCTGGTCAAGTGATCAGGTGACCGCAGCGAATGGAGCCCTGACTGGCGTAGCGGCCTTGCCAGCCGACCACCAGGTCGCGACAGGGCCCAGCCATAGTCCCGCCAGCACCGGCGCCAGCCATGGCAGCGCCTGGGGCGAGAACCAGATGCCCAGGCCCAGGAGCAAGAACCCGACGCCGATCGGCAGCATGTGGGTCTGCCAGACCTCGCCCCAACTCAGCCTCCGCGCACCGCGCGCCTGTGCGCCCCAGGCATCGACCTGCCCTCGCAGGGTCTGGATCAGGAAGCGGGTGTGCCAGACCATGAACAGCGGGGCGATCAGCGAGGAGAACACCTGCTCGCCCAGCACGTCACGCCAGAAGCGGAACGTCGGCTTCTCCCTGCCTTCCGCCAGCGCATGAACGACGCCCAGCACCTTCTGGGCGAACAGCAGCACGAGCGTGATCAGGAGGATCGAGGGGAGCACACTTCCAGCCTCGCCGCCACCCGGTGAGACGATCAGGCTTGTGACCACAAGCCCGAACCAGACCGCCGAGACGATATAGGCCCAGGCTCCCATGAAGAAGTGGAGGCGGCTCAGCGGGTGCAGCCCCCGCATCGACAGTAGGCGCAGGTGCTGGAGGTTGCCCTGCATCCAGCGCCGGTCGCGCTTGACCTCGTCCACGAGCGTGGGTGGGCTGTCCTCGACAGCGCCGTCCAGGTCATAGGCCAGCCAGACCCGCCAGCCGCTCCGGCGCACCAGGGCCGCCTCGACGAAGTCATGGCTCATGATCGGTCCGCCCAGCGGCGCCTTGCCGGGCAGTTCAGGCAGGCCACAGTTCTCAGTGAACGCGCGGACGCGGATGATGGCGTGGTGGCCGTAATAGTTGGCTTCGCTGCCGGCGAAGATCGATAGCCCGGCGGAGGCGATCGGGCCATAGATGCGGGTGGCCAGCGCGCGATAGCGGGTGAAGCGGGTCTCGCCTTCCGTCAGACCCGGCGACACCTGGATGATGCCGGCGTCCGGGTTGGCATCCATGAGCCTGGCCAACGAAGCGAGCGTGCGGCCGCTCATCAGGCTGTCGGCGTCAAGGATCAGCATGTAGTCGTAGCGGCCGCCCTGGCTGCGGCAGAATTCGGCGATGTTGCCGGCCTTCTTGCCGTAATTGTCGGTACGGACCCGCCACATGATGCGGAACTGCGGCCAGGAATGGACGAGCCGCTGCCACTCGCGCCGTTCCTTCGCGATGACGTCGTCGATGTTGCTGTCCGACAGGATATGGAAGGTGAACCGACCGTCCATCTTGAGGGCGGCCAGATCCCGGATCAGGCTTTCCAGCTTGGCAAGGCTCTCGGTCGGGTCCTCGTTACGCAGTGGCATCAGCACGGCCGTGCGACCCCGCGGCGGAAGCAGGGAAGCCGTCGCCGTCGCCCGGATCATGCCAGCCGGTGGCACGCCCCGCTTGAGCGCCAGAAAACCTGCCGTGGTCAGAGCAAAGCCAAACGCCAGCCAGCCAAAGCACAAGCCGAACAGCGTGATGAGGATGCCCTCACCGATGGAGAAGCCGTCAGCCGCCAGGCCAGAGCCCATCCACCACACCGCCGTGATGGTGAGACTTAGCCAGACGGTCAGGACGAGGATACGCCAACCGGTCGAGTGGGGATGCGAGGGCAGGGCAACCCGCCTCTGCATTGGCTCCGCAAACCCTTTGATGGGCATGTCTGCCGGAGCCGGTTCGGGAGCCAGCGCCAGACTCTCTCTGCTGATGACGCGGTCCATGCTCAATTCCTGGCTTCCATAGGACGCTGCTCATGTATGTTCGTCATGACATGAATGCTGGGGCGCGCCCTTGGTCCACCGTCTTCATTCGCCGTCCGGACGAGCGCTATCACGCCGCTGAACCTGCTCTGAACCCGCGGCAGGCGTCTGCGTTCCACAGTAGAGCGTAGCATGTTCATGATCGCTGCCTCCCTTGCCGTCAGCCAGCGAGCCGGGCATGCGGCTGCAAGGTCACGGTCCGGCATGATTGGCTAGAAAATGGGGATTGTTGCACCGCAGTGCAACAAGCATCGGCACCAAGGGTCCACTGCCGATGAATGCCTCCCATGACGTCGATGCATGACTGGACTTCCACGAGGGGTGGAAGGGCCCTGTCGGTTGGAAATCGACCAGGTGGCCGATCCGTGCGAACCTCTGCCGGGTAGGCGGGCATGATCTGCTCCATTAAAATCGGTCGGACGGTTCGATGAGGCATGGACGCAAGATTTCGGTGATCGGGCTGGGTTATGTCGGCCTGCCTGTGGCCGCCGCCTTTGCCCGACTGCCTGGCGCCCGGGTCGTGGCCTTCGACATCGACCCTCGACGGGTCAACGAGCTTCGCCGTGGCTTCGATCGAACCGGCGAGGTTGATGCCGGCTCGCTCGCCCTGCCAGACCTGCACCTGACGACGGATCCTATGGACCTCCGGCGGGCGGATTTTCACATCGTGACCGTGCCTACGCCGATCACCGATTCCAAGCAGCCGGACCTGGGCCCGATGATCGCCGCGTCGCAGACCGTCGGCCGGCAGCTCAAGAAGGGTGATATCGTCGTCTACGAGTCGACCGTCTACCCGGGCGTAACCGAGGAGATCTGCGCTCCGATCCTGGCGCGGGAGTCGGGATTGACCGTCGGCGAGGATTTCGCGCTAGGCTACAGCCCCGAGCGGATCAACCCGGGCGACAAGGAGCATCGCCTGGAAACCATTGTGAAGGTGGTAGCGGGCAGCGACCTCGCCACGCGCAAGATCGTGGCTGAGGTCTATGGGTCGGTGGTCAGGGCCGGCGTCCATCTCGCGCCGTCGATTGCCGCGGCCGAAGCGGCCAAGGTCATCGAAAACACCCAGCGCGACCTCAACATTGCCTTGATGAACGAGCTCGCGATCATCTTCGGGCGCCTCGGCATCGACACGACGGACGTGCTCGCGGCGGCCAGAACCAAGTGGAACTTCCTGCCGTTCCAGCCGGGCCTTGTCGGCGGGCACTGCATCGGCGTCGATCCCTACTACTTGACGAGCCGTGCCGAACAAACGGGCTACACGCCGCAGGTCATCCTGGCTGGCCGGCGCATCAATGACGAAATGGGGCGGTATATCGCGGATGAAGCAATCAAGCGGTTGGTCCGGCACCGCCGCGCGAACAATGCGGTCGTCACGGTGCTTGGTTTCACCTTCAAGGAAGACGTCCCGGACGTCCGCAATACCCGGGTCGTCGACATTGTTGCCCGGCTGGAGGAGTTCGGCCTTGCGGTCCAGGTGCACGATCCGATGGCGGATGCCGAGGAGGCGGCACGGGAGTATGGTGTCCGCCTTGTGCCCCATGCTGATCTCGCGCCGGCGGATGCGCTGATCATCGCCGTCAAGCATCGGCCCTTCGTCGAGGGCGGATGGCGGCTCGCAACTTCTCTGCTGCGGGACCGGCAGGGGCCGGTGATGGACGTGAAGGGGCTTCTCGACCGAGCCGAGGTACCGGATGGTGTGGAGCTGTGGCGCCTGTGAACGGCTGCGCGATGCGGTCGGCGGATCGCCCTCGCCACCTTGGTCACGCTCTTCCTGCTTCCTGCAGGTGGTGTGAGGGCCGACCAGCGTGATCCCGGACTCAACCCATTGTTCGCTGATCTGCAGACGGCAGATGCCGTGCAGGCTCGGGCGATCGAGGAGCAGATCTGGCTGATCTGGTTTCGACACCCGGACCGTGTGTCAGAGGGTCTGCTCGACGAGGGCACGGTCCTCATGGGGCAACGCCGCTGGAACGAGGCGCTGGACCGGTTCGACCAGCTGGTGGCGCGAGCGCCGGACTTCGCCGAAGCCTGGAACAAGCGGGCCACGACCTATTTCCTGCTGGGTGACCTGGAACGGTCGGTCCTGGACATTCAGCGGACGCTGGCGCTGGAACCCCGCCATTTCGGTGCCTTGTCGGGCCTCGGCCAGATCTATCTCCAACTGGACGAGCCGAAAGCCGCCCTTCGGGCCTTCGAGGCCGCCCTGTCGATCCACCCCGGCATGCCGGGCGTGCAACGGCAGGTGGTTGATCTCCGAGCCAGGATCGGCGGCAGCGACATCTGACGTGTCCTGTGGCCGGCCGTCCGGCTAGGCTCGCGGGCAATGGCGACGGCGACGAGGGACATGGCGGGGAGGACGGCGTCGATCCAGGCGGAGCGAGGTGAGGATGCTGCCCAGGTGAGGGCTGCGGGTGCCTGGCTGATCGGCGAGGCAGGACATCTCTCGCGCCTGCTCGGTCGGCTGCCCGCCCACTTGCGCGGTGTCCGCTCGATCACGTTGGACCTGACGGCCGTCGAGCGGCTGGACACGACCGGGGCGTGGCTGTTGGCCCGGACCGAGCGGGCACTTCTGACAGCCGGCATCGCCGTTTCCACCAAGCCTCCGACCGCGCCTGGAACGGCAGACCTTCTCGACCATGTCCGGAAGCTGCCGCTTGGCGAGATGCGGCTGCCCAAGCCGTCCGGCGCCCTCGTCACGCTGCTCGCACGCATCGGGGACTCGATTGTCGATTTCGGTCACCAGGCCGGCGGCATCATGGCGTTCTTCGGCGGCATTGTGCTCCACACGCTCTCGGCGGTGGTACGCCCGCGCGAGATCCGCTGGACGCCGCTCGCCCACCACATCGAGCAGACCGGCATGGGAGCGGTCGGGATCACGGCCCTCCTGTCGTTCCTCATCGGGCTTGTCATGGCCTGGCAGGGCGCTGCGCAGCTGGTGCGCTTTGGCGCCGACATCTTCACCGTCGATCTTCTCGCCATCTCTGTCCTGCGGGAACTGGGGGTGCTTCTGACAGCCATTATCGTCGCCGGCCGGACCGCGAGCGCCTTCACCGCCCAGATCGGCTCGATGGTGCTGAACGAGGAGATCGACGCGATGCGGGTCATCGGTCTTGATCCGCTCGATACGCTCGTCCTCCCACGCTTCTTCGCGCTCCTGCTCGTGCTGCCGATCCTGACGTTCATCGCGGATGCCGCAGCCCTGCTGGGCGGCTCGATGGTCGTGCTGTTCGACCTGAACATTCCCTGGACCCAGATGGTGTCCAGGTTCGGCGAGATCGCGACCGTGACCCACTTCGCCGTGGGCTTGGTCAAGGCACCGGTCTTCGCGTTCTGCATCGCGCTGGTGGGTTGCTGGAACGGGCTGCGCGTCGAACGCAATGCCGAGAGCGTGGGCAAGATGACGACACAGTCTGTGGTGGCCTCCATCTTCCTCGTGATCGTGATCGACGCGATGTTTTCCATCCTGTTCGTCCAGCTCGGCATCTGAGATGGCGACCGCTCCGCCAATCGAGGTGCATGGGCTGGTGACCCGGTTCGGGGGTAGGACCATCCACGAGAACCTCGACCTGGAAGTTCGCCCGGGTGAGGTGCTGGGCGTGGTGGGGGGATCCGGCGCCGGCAAGTCCGTCCTGATGCGAACGATCCTGGGCCTGATGGAGCCGGCAGCTGGGACCATCCGCCTGCTCGGGGCTGACATGGCCAAGCTGTCGGGACGGGACCTGGTCGAACTGCGCAGCAGGACGGGCGTGCTGTTCCAGGATGCCGCCTTGTTCAGCACGCTGACCGTCGCCGAGAACACGCAGGTGCCTTTGCGCGAACGCTTCGAGCTGGCGCCGCGTCTGCTCGACGAACTGGCCTGCCTGAAGATCGCACTGGTCGGACTGCCCCCGGATGCCCGTTCGAAGTATCCATCCGAATTGTCCGGCGGCATGCGCAAGCGGGCAGGTCTTGCACGCGCGATCGCACTGGACCCTGACATCCTCTTTCTGGACGAGCCGACGGCAGGCCTCGACCCGATCGCGGCGTCGGCCTTCGACGAATTGATCCTGCAGCTGTCGAAAACGTTGGGCCTGACTGTCGTCATGATCACGCATGATCTCGATTCGCTGGTTCGCATCACCGACCGGGTTGCCGCACTGATCGACCGAAGATGTGTCGTGGCCCCGATCGACGAGTTGCGCAGGCTCGACGATCCATGGCTGCAGCAGTACTTTACGGGTCCCAGGGGCCGAGCAGCATTATCGGCCGGGCAGGCTCGGGCCTGAACAGGAGGCCGATGGAGACTCGGGCGCATCATGCAGTCGTCGGTGCGTTCGTCCTGTTGGGGCTGATCGCGATTGCCGCGTTCGGCGTCTGGCTCGGCCGCTCGTCGCTGGACCGGCGGGTCGACCGCTACGAGATCATCTTCAGTGGTGCGGTAACGGGCCTCCAGGCCGGCAGCGGGGTGCGTTACCGCGGAATTCCGGTCGGTCGGGTCGTCGACCTGCGAATCGATCCGGAGGATGTCAGTCGCATCCTGACCATCGTCGACCTTGATGCGGGCACGCCGGTCAAGACCGACACCGTGGCATCGGTCGAAGCGCAGGGCATCACCGGATTGTCGCTCATCCAGTTGGAGGGTGGTACGCAGGCGGCGCCGCTGTTGATGGCCAACAAGGGCGATGGCATACCGCGTATTCCATCTCAGCCCGGTGCCTTCCAGCAGCTTGTGGAGACGACGCCGCAACTCCTGGCTGACGGGGTCAAGCTGCTAGCCCGGATCAGCCTCCTGCTCGACGACAACAATATCGAGGCCGTCGACCGCACCCTGAGCAATCTCACCAAGGTGACGGATGCGCTGGCGGCACGCAGCGACGGGATTGAACAGACGCTGGAAGACGTGCAGGGACTGGCTGCCGATCTACGGGTGGCGGGTGCCGCGATCGCGGGCCTGAGCAGCGAGGCACGGAGCGTTCTCAAGACGGCCGACGGAGCGTTCGCCACGGTCGGTAGCGAGGGCAAGACCGCCCTGGAAGCCCTGGCCAACGCGAGTTCGGCATTGGAGCAGGTAAGCCGCAGGATGGACATGTTCCTGGACGACACGACCGAGCCGATCGCCGATTTCTCGCGCACGGGCCTCTATGAAGTGACTCAGTTGATCTCGGAGTTCCGGCAGCTGACGGCGACCTTGTCCAGGGTAGCCAGCAACTTCGATCGCGACCCGGCCGGCTATGTGTTCGGTGGGACGAGGCGCGGGTTGCCGACGGAATGAGTGGTCTCTTTCGGCTGGGTCGCCGCGGCCTTCTGACGACTGCGGGCGCAGCCGTGCTTGGCGGGTGTGCCACGCTCGATTTCCTGAACCCGCCCGCACAGCGGATCTTCGAGCTCACCCCGAAAAGCTCGTTCCCGCCAGACCTGCCGGACACCCATGCGTCGCTTGTCGTCGATACGCCGACGGCGGCAGGCGGACTGAACACGGCGCGGATCGCCGTGCGGCCGCTGCCGACCTCGATCGATTACTATGCCGAGGTGACGTGGGTGGACGTGATCCCGATCATGGTCCGGACGCTGGTGGTCGAGACGCTGGAGAACACCGGCAAGATCGATGTGTTCAACCGGTCCGATTTCGGGTCTCGCGCTGACTTCGCGCTCATCGTTCACGTGCGCGAGTTCCAGGCAGAGGTCCAGCAGCAGTCGCCATACCCCCTGGCCCATGTCCGCCTGCAGTTCCGGCTCCTGCGCCTGCCCCAGCGAATCTCAATCGACTCCAGCTTCGTGGACTTTCGGGTGCCCGCGGCCAGCAACTCCATCGAGGATGTGGTCGCGGCCCATGACGATGCACTGGGAGCTGGCCTGAAGGATCTGGCAGTCTGGGTCGTGCGTACGGTGGCTGCCAACGCCGAACCGCCTGCTGAGCGGCCGCGGCGCAGCTGACGCCGCCTTGAGCAAACTATCCCGGAGCGCACGTTTTGCCACCCGTTCTGCTGCATATGCACGTGCCGCGTGCGTCGGGCTCCAGCCTGCACGCTTGGTTCCGCCGATCGCTGGGCAAGGGCGGGGTTGCCCAGGCCAATGCTGCCGCCGCCGTCGCGCAGGCAGTCGTTGGACGACACGAGCCGGGCATGCCTGGCGTCGTGAGCGGGCACTTCACCTACGGTGTGCATGAGCTGCTGGAAGGGAGGCCCTATCGCTACGTCGTGTTGCTGCGCGACCCTGTCCAGCGGGTCCTTTCGCTGTTCCGCTACATCCGCAGTCTGCCGACGCATGATCTTCATGCGGAGCTGACCCGCCCCGACATGACCATTGCTCGATTCTACGCCGACAAGGTGCCGGGCAGCGGTCCCCGCAATGCGATGGTGGCTCAGTTGGCCGGCGTGCTCGGCACCCGTGTCACCCTCGGCCAGGAGCATCTGGAGCAGGCGACCGCCCATCTGTTCGATGACCGGACCCTGTTCGGTCTGGCAGAACATCCTGCCTCGCTGCTGCAACGGCTGGCCGAGATCCTCAGCGTCCAGATCGCGCCAGAGCTGCCGCAGGTCAACCGGCTGGGAAATGCGCAGGCATGGGGTGGCAGTCCGGAGGACATCGCCGCAATCAGCGCCAACAACCAGCTCGACATCGAGCTATATCGCCGGGCGACGAGGTCCGGCTGATCAAAGCATCGACGGCAGCACGCGGTCGGGTGGCCGGTGCCCGTCCGTGAAGGTCTTGATGTTGACGATCACCTTCTCGCCCATGTCGATCCGACCCTCGATGGTGGCGGAACCCATGTGCGGGAGCAATACGACGTTCGGCAGCTCGCGAAGCTTCGGGTTGATCGCCGGCTCGTGCTCGAACACGTCCAGTCCGGCCCCGGCCAGTTCGCCGGCGCGCAGCATCCGCGTGAGCGCCGCCTCGTCGACCACCTCGCCACGGCTCGTGTTGACCAGGAAGGCATGCCGACGCAGCAGCTTCAGGCGGCGCGCCGACAGAAGGTGGTAGGTCGCGGGCGTATGAGGACAGTTGATCGAGATGATGTCCATCCGGGCCAGCATCTGATCCAGGCTGTCCCAGTACGTGGCCTCCAGTTCCTGCTCAAGGTCCGCATGGACGCGGTTGCGGTTGTGATAATGGACGGCAAGGCCAAAGCCGCGGGCGCGGCGGGCGAGGGCGGTGCCGATCCGTCCCATCCCAACGATCCCGATGCGCTTGCCCCAGATGCGATGGCCGAGCATCGCGGTGGGGCTCCAGCCCTGCCACTCGCCGGACCGCGCCAGCTTCTCGCCTTCGACCAGCCGCCGCGATACCGACAGGATCAGTGACATGGTCATGTCTGCCGTGTCTTCGGTGAGTACGCCGGGCGTATTGGTGACCGTAATGCCCCGCTGGTGCGCCGCTTCCACGTCGACATTGTCCACGCCGGTGCCATAGTTGGCGATCAGCTTCAGCCGACTGCCGGCCTGCGACAGGATGGAGACATCGATGCGGTCCGTCACGGTCGGCACGAGCACCTCGGCGACTTTCACGGCGTCGATGAGTTCGGCCTTGGTGAGCGGCCGATCCTCGGTAGCCAGGCGTGCGTCGAACAACTCGCGCATGCGGGTCTCGATCACGTCCGGCAGCTTGCGCGTGACGATCACGAGCGGGCGGTTGCGGATCATCAATCGGTCCCTTTCGCCTGAGGGCAGGCGGCGTTCGGCCTATGCCGAGAGCTTGGCAGAAATGGCGGCACCTCACAAACGACATGGCGCCGCCACCGTTTCGCTGTTGCCCGTCTCCCCAAGAGGTGGGTATCGACCGCACGTTCATGGAGTGACGGATGAAGTTCTTCGTAGGTGCGATCGCGCTCTTGGCTGTCCTGTCGGGTGCGGCTCCGCTCATGGCCCAGGAAGGCCAGCGCAGCACGGGCCAGCCGCTCCCGCGTTTCGTGAGCCTGAGTGCCAACATCGTGAACATGCGGACGGGTCCCGGCGAGCAACATCCGGTCCTGTGGGTATACCGACGAATCGGCCTGCCGGTGAAGGTGGTCTCGGAGTACTATCAGTGGCGCAAGGTGGTGGACCACGAGGGCGCCACGGGGTGGATCAAATCCAATCTCCTGTCGAACCGGCGCAAGCTCCTGGTGATCGGGAACGGCATGGCTGACATCAAGCGCAACGCCGCGCTGGAAGCGCGTGTGGTCGCCAAGGTGGAGCCAGGCGTCATCGGCGAACTGGAGACCTGCGATACCGCCTGGTGCCTGATCGAGCTTGGTTCGGCCGAGGGCTGGATTCTGCGCGATCGGGTCTGGGGCCTGCTCGAAGGCGAAAAGATCGACTGACGAGCCCAGGAAAGCAAAGGGCCCCGGTTGATGCGGGGCCCTGGCTGACAATGTCCGATGATCGCACGCAAGCAGATCAGTTACGGGTACGGCTGTTGTGCCCGCGGACGTCGCGCACCCGGATGATCACGTCGATTCGATCGATCACCTTGCCGGCAGGCGGCTCCGGCAGCTTCTTGAACTCGATCGCATCCTCCGGGATGTCGATGATCTCGCCGGTGTTCTTGTCGAAATAGTGCCAGTGAGACGTGGGATTGGTGTCGAAGTAGGACTGACCCGACCCCACCACGACCTCCGTCAGAAGACCGGCCGCCGTGAACTGGTGCAGCGTGTTGTACACGGTCGCGAGCGATACGGGGATCGCGTTCGTGCGGGCTTCCTGAAAAAGATCCTCCGCACTCACGTGACGCGGACCGTTTTCAAGCAGCAGCTTTGCCAGGGCCAGACGTTGCCGGGTCGGGCGAAGGCCGCAAGCCTTGAGCTGCCGAAGGGCCGTTGCGTAAGGGCGCTGCATGAATGAATGATCCACTACGAGCTGCGGAGCCGGAGAACTGCGCGTTGCCGGACTCTATACAGGACTGAAACGGTACACATCAATCCTGCACCGGTGCAAGTTTCGGCGTCACGGGGTGTCATTCGCCGGTCAGGATGCGTTGCACGAGCTGCTTCACGGTCGGAATGAAGCCACCCTTGTAGAAGGGGTCCTGGCCGAAGCGGTAGGCATTGTGCCCGCTGAACATCAGCTGCTTCTCGATCGGGTCGCCGCGACCATGCGCGATGTCCTGCAGCGTCTTCTGGATGCAGAAGCTGCGCGGATCAGGCTGGTAGCCCGTCGTGAACGTGTCGCGGTCTTTCCAGGAGCTGAACCGGCAGTGGCTCAGGCATCCCATGCAGTCCGCCTGATCGCGCCGGATCTGCCTGGCACGGTCGGGCGCCACGAAGATCAGCGTGCTATCCGGCGTGCGCATCGGCTGGGAAAAGCCCTCGATCATCCAGGCCGTCGCCTTGGCGTGATCGGCAGGCGTCATGTAGACGCCATGATTGGAGCGACCGTACGGCAGGAAGATCGTATGCCCCAAGGCATCGGACGGCTCCTCCGAGAACGGCACCTGCCGGTCGGAGCGCTCGTACAGCTCGTCCAGAAACTCGTTACGTACGGCAGAGCTGTAGAAGCCGGTCGGGCTGAACTGGTGAAGCGCCACCCCGCCGGGATTAACATTCAGCAGGCGGTCCTTCCAGGCCTGCGGAATGGGGCTCTCCTGCGTGAGGAGAGGGCGGGTACCGAACTGGAAGGCAATGGGCCCAAGGTCCTTGTTGCCGATCCAGCTCATCCACTCCTTGAGGTGCCAGACGCCGCCCGCCATCACGATCGGGACCTGATCCAGCCCCATCTCGCGCATCATCTTGCGCAGCTCGAGCACGCGCGGAAGCGGGTTCTCCGGGACGTCCGGGCTCTCGGCATTCGACAGCCCGTTATGGCCGCCTGCACGCCAGGGGTCTTCGTAGACAACGGCACCCAACCAGTCGCCGAACTTGTGATAGGTACGCTTCCACAGCGCCCTGAAGGCGCGGGCGGACGAGATGATCGGGTAGTAGTTGACCTCGTGCCGGGCACAGATCTCGGCCAGGCGGTAGGGCATGCCGGCACCGCAGGTGACGCCATGGATCAGGCCCTTGGCACCCTCCAGCACGCCTGTCAGGACACGCTCGCAGCCACCCATTTCCCAAAGGACGTTGAGATGGATGCGACCCTCGCCACCGCGCAAATCATGTGCGATTCGCGCCTGGCTGATGGCGCCCCTGGTCGAGTAGTCGACCAGTTCCTCATGACGGCTCTTGCGGTCGCGGCCCTTATAGACCAGCGGCACGTACTCACCGTTCTCGTCGATAAGGTCGGCATTCACGCCCGAAATCGTGCCGACGCCGCCGGCGGCGGCCCAGGCACCAGCGCTGGTCCCGTTGGAGGCGGCGACTCCCTTGCCGCCTTCCACCAATGGCCAAACCGATGCTCCTGAAAGGAACATCGGCTCAACGATCGAAGCTGCAGTCATCTAGTATCTACCTGAGGTCCCGATCGGCCTGCTCTGACCATCCGTTGGCAGCTCCACGAATTCGGGCCGGCATGCCGCCCGCTCTGAAGCCGTCAGGATGAGGCGCGGTCCACCTACGCTCCCGGATCTATGAAGCAGCCACGATAGTATGGATATGAAACCACCCGCGTACAAGACAAGGCTTGACAATTGCCTTGGACGCGGGCGGACCCATCAGTCCTCGCGCGGGCGACGCGGACGGTCATCTCCGCCACGCCGGCGGAACCCGCCTTCGCGGTCACCGCGCTCGCTCCGCTCTGACCGATCACCGCGATCGGAACGTTCGGCACGCTCCGGACGGTACTCACCATTGTCGCCGTCCTCGCGACGCGGGCGACGCTCCACCTCGATCCGCTCCCCGGTCTCCTGGTCGACGGCGCGCATCGACAGCTTGACCTTGCCGCGATCGTCGATCGCCAGGATCACCACCTTGACCTGATCACCCTCTTTGAGGACGTCGGTCACCTTGTTGATCCGCTCGTTCTTGATCTCGGAGATGTGCAGCAGGCCGTCCTGGCTGCCCATGAAGTTCACGAACGCGCCGAAATCGACGATGCGGACGACCTTGCCGTTGTAGATGGCACCGACCTCGGGCGAGGACGTCAGGCCACGCACCCAGTCGACCGCCTGCTGGCCCTTCACCGCGTCCGAGGACGCGATCTTGACCGTGCCGTCATCGCTGATGTCGATCTTGGCACCAGTGACCTCGCAGATCTCCCGGATGACCTTGCCGCCCGGCCCGATCACCGCGCCGATCTTGTCGGTCGGGATCTGGATCTGGACGACCCTCGGCACCGTGTCGCGCATTTCCTCGCGCACGCGGCCCAGGCCCTTGGCCATCTCGCCCAGGATGTGGATCCGGCCGCCTTTGGCCTGGTCCAGGGCGATCCGCATGATCTCCTCGGTGATCCCGGCGATCTTGATGTCCATCTGCAGCGCCGTCACACCAGCTTCGGTGCCCGCCACCTTGAAGTCCATGTCGCCGAGATGGTCCTCATCGCCCAGGATGTCAGAGAGCACCGCGAACCGGTCGCCTTCCTTGATCAGCCCCATCGCGATGCCCGCCACCGGACGCGTCAACGGTACGCCGGCATCCATCATCGCCAGGGAAGCACCGCATACCGACGCCATGGAGGAGGAGCCATTGCTCTCGGTGATCTCCGACACGACGCGAATCGTGTAAGGGAACTGGTCCTTGGACGGCAGCAGCGGATGGGTCGCGCGCCATGCGAGCTTGCCATGGCCGATCTCGCGACGTCCGGGCGAACCCATGCGGCCAGTCTCGCCCACCGAATAGGGTGGGAAGTTGTAGTGCAGCATGTAGTGGTTGCGCGAATCGCCGGTCAGGTCGTCGACGACTTGCTCGTCCTGGCCGGTGCCGAGCGTCGCGACCACCAGCGCCTGGGTCTCGCCGCGGGTGAACAGCGCCGAGCCATGAACGCGCGGCAGGACACCGACCTCGGCCACGATCGGACGGACCGTGACCAGATCGCGGCCGTCGATGCGGCGCTTGGTATCGAGGATGTTCCCACGAACGACCTTGGCTTCCAGGCCCTTGAACAGGCTTTTGAGCAGCGCCTTCCGGTCGATGTCTGCATCCGGCCAGTGCGCGGTCATCTTCGCACGTGCCGTGTCGACCAGGTCGTGGCGGGCCTGTTTGCCCTTCTCTGCGTAGGCGGCACGCAAGTCGGCCCCGACCAGCTTCTCAAGCTCGGCGGCGAGTTCGGCGTTGTCGGCCTCCTCAAGGTCCCAAGGATCCTTGGCGCACTGCTCCGCAAAGCCGATGATCAGGTCGATGATCGCCTGCATCTGCTTGTGGCCGTACATGACCGCGCCGAGCATGACGTCCTCGGACAGCTCCTTGGCTTCCGATTCCACCATCATGACGGCGTCGGACGTGCCAGCGACCACCAGATCGAGCTCGGACGTCTTCAGCTGCTCGATCGTCGGGTTGAGCAGGTACTCGCCATCCTTGTAGCCGACCTTCGCGGCCGCGACCGGGCCGAAGAATGGTACGCCCGAGATGGTGAGCGCCGCGGAGGCGCCGATCATCGAGATGACGTCGGTGTCGGTCTCGCCGTCATGCGCCAGTACGGTGCAGACGACCTGAACCTCGTTCTTGAACTCGTCGGGGAACAGCGGGCGGATCGGGCGGTCGATGAGGCGGGAGATCAGCGTCTCCTTCTCCGACGGCCTGCCCTCGCGCTTGAAGAACCCGCCCGGGATCTTTCCCGCGGCGAATGCCTTCTCCTGGTAGTTCACGGTGAGCGGGAAGAAGTCCTGGCCGGGCTTCTTCTCTTTTGCTGCCACGGCAGTGCAAAGCACGACCGTCTCGCCATGGGTGGCGATGACCGAGCCGTCGGCCTGACGCGCCACCTTGCCGCTTTCCAAGGAGATCGGCTTGCCGCCCCAGGTCGTCGATTTACGGGTAAGGTTGAACATATCCCCAGTTTCCCTTCGTCGCCCCGGCCGTCACGTTCGGCTGGGGTCTACTCCCGCAGGTCCGGCATTCCTTGCCTGTCGACATGAAGGAGAGCCGGGCCGCCCGCACCTCGCGAACGGCCCGCCTCCGGCAGCTTCAGGACACGATCGTCCATGTGGAGCCGCCGGACGCAGGGCGCCTATCTGGCGCCGATCATTACTTGCGCAGGCCGAGACGCTCGATCAGCGCCTTGTAGCGGTTCGCATCCTTGCGCTTCAGATAGTCCAGCAGGCTGCGCCGCTGGCCGACCATCATCAGAAGACCACGGCGGGAGTGGAAATCCTTCTGGTGGATCTTCAGGTGCTCGGTCAGGTTGGTGACCCGCTCCGAAAGGATCGAGACCTGGACTTCCGGCGAGCCGGTGTCGCCCGGGTGGGTCGCATACTCCTGGATCAGCTCCGCCTTGCGCTGGGCAGTGATCGTCATCGTCTCTTTTCCATCGGCATCGTTGTCAGGAAAACCCGCACCGGGAGCAGTTCGCCTTCCTCGAAACGAGTAAGAGCGACCAGCCGCCCGCCCCACATCGCCCTGACCATCGGTTCCGCTCCCAGCTCGCCCTCGATCATGTGAGGGAGGGCCACGATCGGCTGACCGGCGGACAGGCGTTGGGCCTGCGGTTCCGTGACGGCGAGCGCCGGGATGCCGGCCAGCGCCGTCGTCACAGGTACCAGTACCTGCGGCAGGCTCTCGTCGGCGATGATTGCCTCGAGATCGGCCAGCCGCACGGAATCTTCTATCTTGAACGGACCGACCATGATCCGCCGAAGCTGTGTCACATGGGCGCGCGTTCCGAGCGCTTCGCCCAGGTCGCGCGCCAGCGAGCGCACATAGGCGCCCTTGCCGCAGGTCATGGAGAGGACCGCGGACCCGTCGTCTCGCATCTCGACCAAGTCGAGCGTGTCGACCCGGATCGGCCGCTCCTCAAGGATGACCTCCTCGCCCCGCCGTGCCAGGTCGTAGGCCCGCTCGCCATCGATCTTGACGGCCGCGTAAATCGGCGGCCGCTGCATGATCTCGCCCCGGAACCTGGGGAGGGCCGCCTCGATCTGCTCCGCCGTCGGCCGGATATCGGAATAGGCGATGACCACGCCGTCGCTGTCGTCGGTGTCGGTCGCCTCGCCGAACTTGACAGTGAACTCGTAACCCTTGCGCGCGTCCATCACGTACATGACGGTCTTGGTCGCGTCGCCCAGAGCGATCGGCAGCACGCCGGTGGCCAGCGGGTCGAGCGTCCCGCCATGGCCGACCTTCTGCGCGTTGGTCGCGCGCTTGATTACATTGACCACATGGGTCGACGTCATGCCGGTGGGCTTGTCGACGCACAGCCAGCCATGGATCGGCACGCCCTTGAGGCGCCGCCGACTCATTCCTCCTTCTCCTCGTGGGAGGGAAGGGCGGCAACCTCCTTGGCGATCAGCGTCTCGACCCTGGACGCCTCACCGAACGTCTCGTCGGGCACGATCCGCAGGCGTGGACCATATTTCAGGTCCATCTCACGGCCGAGCCGCGCCGTCAGGTAGCCGGACGCGCGGATCAGCGCCTTCAGCACCGCCGGTCGCATCTTGTCCCGACCTAGCTCTGCTACGAAGACAGTTGCCTGCTTCAGGTCCGGGCTGATCCTGACCTCGGACACCGTCACCACGGCGTCCGTCAGGTCCGGATCGTGCAGCTCGTGCCGCATGAAGATATCGGCGAGACGGTGTCTCACCGCCTCGCCGACCCGCATCTGCCGCTGCGAGGGTTCATGGGGACGTCCACGCTCACTCGCGGACGTCCCGTGGGAACGGGAACGACCGCTCACAGGCTCCGCGCGACCTCCTGAACCTCGTAGGCCTCGACCACGTCACCCTGCCGGATGTCGTTGTAGCCCTCGAGGGAGAGACCGCACTCGAAGCCATCGCGCACTTCGCGGACATCGTCCTTGAAGCGCTTGAGCGAGCCCAGCGCACCCTCGTGGATGACCACGTCGTCGCGGAGCAGACGAATCCGCGCTGTGCGCTTCATCAGCCCGTCGATGACGCGGCAACCCGCGATCTTGCCGATCCGCTGCACCACGAAGATCTCGCGGATCTCCGCATGGCCGAGGATGACCTCCTTCGCTTCCGGCGCCAGGAGCCCGGACAGGAGGGCCTTCATCTCGTCGAGCAGTTCGTAGATGATCGAGTAGTACCTGATCTCCACGCCGTCGCGCTTGGCCATCTCGCGGGCAGGGGCGTTCGCCCGGACGTTGAAGCCCAGGATCACGCCGCCGGACGCCGCCGCCAGCGTGACGTCGCTCTCGGTGATGGCACCGACGCCGCCGTGCAGGATCCGGACCGACACTTCGTCGGTACCGAGCTTCTGCAGCCCGGCGGACACCGCCTCAAGCGAGCCGTGCACATCCGTCTTGATCACCACCGAGAGCTCCTTGAGCTCGCCGACCTTGATCTTCGAGAACATGTCCTCGAGCGACCCACGCGCACCGGCCGTCGCTACCAGCTGCGCCTCGCGCTTCTTGCGCTGGCGATACTCGGCGATCTCTCGGGCACGGTCGGCATTGTCCGTCGCCGAGAGAAGATCGCCGGCACTCGGCACTCCATCCAGGCCCAGGATCTCGACCGGCACCGACGGTCCCGCCTCGGTCACGCTCTTGCCCCGATCGTCGACCAGCGCGCGGACGCGTCCGGCGGTGACGCCGCACACGACGGTATCACCGACCTTCAGCGTACCCTTCTGGACGAGCGCCGTGGCCACCACGCCGCGGCCGCGGTCGAGCCGCGCCTCGATGATGGTACCCTGGGCCTCGCGATCCGGGTTCGCCTTCAGGTCGAGCAGTTCCGCCTGCAACTGCACCGCCTCGATCAGGTTCTCCAGGCCGGTCCGCTTGATCGCGGAGACCTCGATCGCCTGCACGTCGCCACCGAATTCCTCGGTCACCACGTCGTAGGACAGCAGTTCGTTCTTCACCCGGGTCGGGTCGGCCTCGGGGCGGTCGATCTTGTTGATCGCCACCACGATCGGCACCTTCGCCGCCTGGGCATGGCGGATCGCCTCGATCGTCTGCGGCATGACGCCGTCATCGGCCGCCACCACCAGGATGACGATGTCGGTGACCGACGCACCACGGGCACGCATCTGCGTGAACGCGGCGTGGCCGGGCGTGTCGATGAAGGTCACCGGCATGCCGGAACCGATATCGACCCGATAGGCGCCGATATGCTGGGTGATGCCACCCGCCTCGTGGGCCGCCACGTCCGCGTTTCGCAGCGCGTCGAGCAGCGATGTCTTGCCGTGGTCGACATGGCCCATGACCGTCACGACCGGCGAGCGCGGCTGCAGGTTGACGTCCTCGTCGATCGTCAGGCCCTCGACGCCCTCCTCGATCAGCGATTCGGACACCCGCTTCGGGCGATGGCCGAATTCGGACACCACCAGCTCGGCCGTGTCGGCATCGATGGTCTGCGCCGGCGTGGCCAGGATGTGGTTCTTCATCAGAACCTTGATCACCTCGCCGGAACGCACCGCCATACGGGCGGCCAGATCCTGCACTGTGATCACGTCCGGGATCGCCACCTCACGAACGATCAGTTCGGTCGGCTGGACGATCTGCTGGCGGCCCTTCTGCTGGCGACGACGCATCGCCGCCACCGAGGGACCCTTGCGCTCCTCGATATCGCCTTCGGCACCGAGCACGATGCGGCCCTTGATCTTGCCGCTGTCGTCCCGGCGCACCGCCGGTGCCATGAGCTTGGGCGCCTTGGCGGCGGCCTTGCCCTTGATCCCGCGCTTGTCGTCGACCGATTCGAAGCCGAATTTCGCGGTCGGCTGCGGCACCTTCGGGGCTTCCACAGCCGGCCGCACCTCGGCCGCCGGACGTGCGGCCGGCTCGGCACGTGCTTCCGGCTGCCGGGCAACCACCGCCTCGCGCTGCGCCTCGTCCGGCCGGGCCGCACCCGGCTGAACGGCCGTCTTGCGCTCCTGCTCCTCAAGGAGCCGCCGGGCCTGCTCCTCCGCCTTGCGACGGATCTCATCCTCGGCCTTGCGGCGCGTCTCTTCCTCGGTCCGGCGGCGGGCTTCCGCCTCGGCCTCGACCCGGCGGCGCTCATCCTCGATCGCCCGCTGACGCGCTTCCTCTTCGGCGCGCTTGCGGTCTTCCTCGGTGCGCCGCTGGTTAATGATCACTGCCTGCAGCCGAGCCTGGTGCTCGGCCTCGGTCAGTGCGCGCAGGCGCACCGGGCCGCGGTTGCCCGCAGCTCCGCCAGCCGGGCCACGCGTCTCGGCGCCCGATGGGCGCTGCCCACCAGGGGCGGGCGGCCGGCCGGACTGGTCGGCCTGCTCGGTCGGTGCCATGCGCGCCACGCCCGCGGGCGGCTGCCCCGGTGCCCGCGACTTGCGCACTTCCACCTGCACGGGCTTGCTCAGCACGCCATGCGAGCGCGCCTGCTTCACCGTGCCGACGTCGACCGTCTTGCGCGGCAAGTCCATGCGTCCGGTGCTTGCACCGGTGCCAGACGGGCGGTTGAGGCCGATCCGGGCTTTGGTGTCCTGACCCTTCGGATCGTTCATGAGGCGAGCCGTTCCTGTCGTTCGGTCGATGTCACTGTCGAATCTGCACTTCGGTCGGTCGGACCCTGCCGGAAGCCGGCAAGTCGCCGCACGATCGTCATCAGCGATGCGGCATGGCTCTCGTGGGTGACCGCGAGATGGACCGCTTCGCTCCGGCCGAGTGCCCGGCCGAGTTCGGTCCGGTCGAACAACCGGACCACGGAAAGTTTGGTGGCGAGCCGCCCGAGCTTCTGCAGCCCGTCGTCCGCCGCGTCCAGCGCCTGGATCAGCATGACCGCACGTCCGGCACGCAGCGTGCGCTCGACCTCGTCGAAACCGCCGACCAGCGCACCGGCACGCCGTGCTAGCCCGATCCGGTCGAGGCCCCGCCGGACCAGGATATCCTCGATCTGCGCGGCGAGGTCGCCGGTGACGGATGACCCCGGTCCCGCCGCCCGCGTCAGCGCCTGGCGCTTGACCGCCAGCTCGACGCTCGCCCGATCCGCCTCCAGCCAGAAACCCCGGCCCGGAAGCTTGGCATCCACGTCGAAGACCACCTGACCTTGCGGATCGCGCACGAAGCGCAGCATGCCGTCGCGATCCTGCCGCGCACGTGAAAGCACGGAGCGTCGCGGATTTCTGCCCGCGGCGACCGGCTCTTCGATGATGGAGACCGTCGTTTCGTTCAAGCGGGCTCCGCTTCCGGTTCGGCCTCTTCGGCCGGCTGCTCGGGTGCCTCGATCCAGCCGAGCGCCACGCGCGCGGCCACGATGATCTGGCCAGCACTCTCAGCCGTGAGCCCAGCCTGCGGCAGGTACTCGACCAGTTCGTCACCGGCCAGGTCAGCCAAGTCTTCCAGCGACTTGATGCCCTTGCGACCAAGCTCGACGATCTGGGCCAGTTCGATCTGCTCGAACTGGATCAGATCGTCGGCGATGCCCAGCTCCGCAGCCTCGGCCTGCAGCGCCTCGCGCTGTTCGTCGAGCCAGGACACGGCACGCTCGATGAGCGCGGTAGCGATCTCCTCGTCGAAGCCTTCGATCCCGGCAAGCTCTTCCGGCGGGCAGTAGGCGACGTCCGCAACCGTATCGAAGCCCTCGGTCGCAAGCAGCTCGGCGATCACCGTCTCGACGTTCAACGCCTCGGTGAAGAGCTCGATGCGCCGACGGAAGAGGCTGGTGCGCTTCTCGCTGTCCTCGGTCTCGGAGACGATGTCGATCTCCCAGCCGGTCAGCTGGCTTGCAAGGCGGACGTTCTGTCCGCGACGGCCGATCGCGATGTGCTGCATGTGGTCGGGCACGACCACCTCGATCCGGTTGTTGTCCGGATCCAGCACGACGCGGGCGACTTCGGCCGGCGCCAGTGCGTTCACCACGAAATTGGCCGGATCAGGCGACCACGGGATGATGTCGATCTTCTCGCCCGCCAGCTCCTGCACGACGGCCTGGACGCGCGAGCCGCGCATGCCCACGCAGGCACCGACCGGGTCGATGCCGCCCTCGCGGGAATAGACGGCGATCTTGGCCCGGCTGCCCGGATCACGGGCGCAGCCCTTGATCTCGATGATGCCGTCATAGATCTCCGGCACTTCCTGCTCGAACAGCTTCGCCATGAACTGGGGATGCGTGCGCGACAGGAAGATCTGCGGGCCTCTGGTCTGGTGGCTCACGTCATAGAGATAAGCGCGGATCCGATCCTTGTTGCGGAACAGTTCGCGCGGGATCAGGTCGTCGCGGCGGCAGATCGCCTCGGCCTTGCCGAGGTCGACCAGCACGTTGCCATGCTCGACCCGCTTGATCTCGCCGACGATGATCTCGCCGATCCGGTCCTTGAACTCGTTGTACTGCCGCTCACGCTCGGCTTCGCGGACGCGCTGCACGATGACCTGCTTGGCCGACTGCGCCGCGATCCGGCCATAGTCGATGGGCGGCAGGGGATCCTCGATGACGTCGCCTTCGCGCGCTACCGGGTTCAGCCGCTTGGCGTCCGACAGGGCGATCTGCAGGGTGGGCTCGGTGACTTCCTCGACCACCTGCATGACCCGGAAGATGCCGATCTCGCCCGTCTTGCGATCGATCTCGGCGCGGATCTCCAGGTCCTGGCCATATTTGCGGCGAGCGGCCGTGCCGATCGCCTGCTCCATGGCCTCGATGACCTCGGTCGGCGAGATGCCCTTCTCCTGGGCCACGGCTTCCGCGATTCGCAAGAGCTCGGCTCGGCCGAACACTGGACCCATCGCTTCCATCAGACGCCTCCCACCGGGCTTGCTTCTTCCGTCTCCGCCTGAGCGGCTTGCACCGCGGCGATCAGTTCATCGGTCAATACGAGCCGCGCCTTGCGGATGCTTGCGAACGGCACGCGGAACGTCCGTCCGTCCTCGACGATCAGCACGTCCTCGCCTTCCACGTTCTCGATCACCGCCTTGAAGCGCTTGCGCCCTTCCAGGTCGGGTTCGACCTCGATCTTGGCCAGGTGCCCCTTGAAGCGCGCGTAGTCGCGCAGGCGCACGAGCGGTCGATCAATGCCGGGCGAACTTACTTCCAGGTTGTAGGCGCCCGGAATCGGATCGTGGACGTCGAGCACGGCCGAGATTGCCCGGCTGATGTCGGCGCAGTCCTCGACGGTCATCAGGCGCTTGGGGTCGCTCGGCTCGGCCATCACCTGCAGCGTCTTGCGCGTCTGCCCGAGCAGCCTGACCTGAACGAGCTCGAAGCCCATCCCGTGAAGGCTAGGTTCGATCAGATCGACAAGAGTGCGGATGGTGAAGCTCCCGAAAAAACGGCATGCCAAAGGGAGCGGGTTTCTACCCACTCACCTCGCATCGGCGCGGTAGTGAACGAACAGGTAGGTAGGCTCAGCAGCCCGAAAGTGCAAGGGGAATCGCCCCCAACGGAGGCGAGAACGCACGCCTACTTGTCCGCCAGGAACCTCAGGAAGACAGCTGGCCGTCCTTCCCGTTCGGCCTTGGCCTGATAGCGTGTCCGGACATGGTCCGCAGGCGCCAGCCGCCATTCGTCGGCCCGCTCGGCCTGCCATACCAGCCGCGGCTCCGCCAGCGTCGCTTCGAGCATCCAGCGGGCATAATCCACAATGTCCGTGGCGAGCCGCAACTCGCCGCCCGGTGCCAGCACGCGAGCCATCTGCACCACCGTCTCCCGGTTGACGATCCGCCGCTTCTGGTGCCTGGCCTTCGGCCACGGGTCGGGAAACAGCACGTCGATCCGCTGCAGGCACGAATCCGGGAGCACGCGGAGCAGCAGACGCGCGTCGTCGGGAAGGACCCGCACGTTGCGCAGCCCGCTCTCGTCGATCTGGGCGACCAGCTTGCCGACCCCGTCCATGAACGGTTCGACCCCGAGAAAGCCCAACTCCGGATGAGCGGTTGCCTGCGCTGCCAGGTGCTCGCCACCTCCAAAGCCGATCTCGAGCCGGAAGCCTCGAAGCGGCTCCGCGAACTGGGCGGACGGATCGAGCATGCCGTGCTCCGGCAGCACGACCCTGAGCGCCGGCAGGCGCTCCTCCAGGAGCTTGCGCCGGGCCGGCTTCAACCCGGGCCCCTGCCGACGACCCCAGATCTGGCGGCGGACCGGCATGTCGCCGGCCGCACCGTCCCTGCCGCTGGTCAGTTGAACGCCCGCTTCAGCTCGTCGACAAGATTGCGCGCTTCCCAGGAGAACCCGCCATCTGCCTGGGCCTGACGGCCGAAATGGCCGTAGGCCGCGGTGCGCGCGTAGATCGCCTTGTTCAGGCCCAGATGCTCGCGGATGCCCCGCGGGCTCAGGTTCATGACGTCGTTCAGCACCGTCGCGAGGCGGTTCTCGTCGACCTCGCCGGTGCCGAACGTGTCGACATAGATCGAGAGAGGCTTGGACACGCCGATCGCATAGGCCAGTTGGATCACGCATTTGCGCGCAAGGCCGGCGGCCACGACGTTCTTCGCGAGGTAGCGGGCGGCATAGGCGGCCGAGCGGTCGACCTTGGTCGGGTCCTTGCCCGAGAAGGCGCCGCCGCCATGAGGAGCGGCACCCCCGTAGGTGTCGACGATGATCTTACGGCCGGTCAGGCCAGCATCGCCGTCGGGGCCGCCGATCACGAAGTTGCCGGTCGGGTTCACGTAGAACTCGGCTTCCGGCGGAAACCAGCCTTCCGGCAGAACGGCCTGCACATAGGGGCGCACCAGCTCGCGGATGTCGCCGGGCGACAGGCCCTCGTCATGCTGGGTCGATACCACCACCGACGTCGCCGCCACCGGCTTGCCGTTCACATAGCGCAGGGTGACCTGGCTCTTGGCGTCCGGCTGGAAGCCCTTCACCTTGCCGGAATGACGGTCGGCCGCCATCCGGCGCAGGATCTCGTGCGAATAGTAGATCGGCGCCGGCATGAGCTCGGGCGTCTCGTCCACCGCATAGCCGAACATGATGCCCTGGTCGCCGGCACCTTCGTCCTTGGTCGCACCGGCATCGACGCCCTGGGCGATGTCGGGCGACTGCTCATGCAGCAGCACCTCGACCTTGGCGTTCTCCCAGTGGAAGCCGTCTTGCTCGTAGCCGATCGAGCGGATGGCCTTGCGGGCCGTCTGCGTGATCAGGTCGTTGTCGATCTTGCTGTTGGCGCCGGGGCGAACCTCGCCGGCGATCACGACGCGGTTGGTCGTGGCCAGGGTCTCGCACGCCACGCGCGCGAACGGGAATTCACCGAGATACAGATCGACGATCTCGTCGGAGATCCGGTCGCAGACCTTGTCCGGGTGTCCTTCGGACACGGACTCACTGGTGAAGAGAAACTCGCTGGAGGCCATAGATCGCCCACTCTCCGAACCAACAGGGCTCACCCAGACGCGAGGCACACGGATATGCGTGCCGGTTCAATCCGACGCTCGACGACGCAGTGGTCAGCAGGATTGCACGCCATGATGATCGGGGGGTTCTGGACGGCTGGCCATGGCGGGTCAAGAAGTGCGCTCGGACCGCGGTAGCGACCAATCGCCTCCGCCGCCCGCCGGGTAGGAACGCATCGGCCGTGTTTCGGGCGCCAGATCGGCCAGCGCCTTGGTCAGTTCGAAGAGCCGTCGGCGGATCGTCGGGTCGGTGATCCGGTTGAACGCCCTGATCAGCTCCAGTGCTTCCCGGCTCTCCACCGGCGTCGTTCGTCCACCCGGCAGGCGCTCGGCTGGTGCCCCCTCGAAGCGGAAGCGGCTGCGCTCCTCGGCCAGCGCATAGCGCGTCTCGGTATGGACCGGCTCGTCCATCCCCTCGAAGAACCAGGACACCGGCGTGTCCAAGATCCGGCAGATGGCGAACAGCCGGGAGCTTCCCATTCGGTTGGAGCCGCGCTCGTACTTCTGGATCTGCTGGAATGTGACACCCAGCAATTCGCCGAGCTTCTCCTGGCTCATGCCCATCAAGGTGCGACGGAGCTTCAGTCGCTTCCCGACATGCACGTCGACCGGATCGGGATGCTCGCTGCTCATGCTCGCCAGGGACGGCTGTTCACTCAGAAGGTGGACTGTTTGCCCTGTATTCCCGCCATAGGCAAGCAGACCCGAGCAGGACGATCGCCAACCAACCCAGCATCGTCCCGTATCGTCCACCCATCGGTCTTTCCGGCAACGCCGCCGGAAGCTGACCATCGATCACGCCGCGCTCGCCAAGGCCCAGTTCCGCCAGCACCCGTCCATAACTGTCGGTGACGGTGGAGATGCCCGTGTTCGCCGCCCGGACGATCGGCAGGCCTTCCTCGACGCTGCGGGCGCGGGCCAGTGCCAGATGCTGCCAAGGGCCGGCACTGTCGCCGAACCAGGCGTCGTTGGTGATATTCAGGAGCCAGCGTGCCCGGCCGGTCCCGTCGGTGGCTTCGGAGGGAAAGGCCACCTCGTAGCAAACCAGGGGCGAGAAGGGCGGGATCCCGTCCAGTGCGACGGTGACCCGGCCAGGCCCGCGCTGGAAGTCGCCACGCGCCGCCACGGCTTCGAGGCCAAGGGCACCCAACGCCCAGCGGAACGGCAGGAACTCACCGAACGGCACCAGGTTGACCTTGTCATAGCGAGGCCCGAACTCGCCCTTGCCGTCGAGGATGTAGACGCTGTTGTTCGCGAGCAGGCTGTCGTCCGTGCCGCGCGCGAAGTGGTTCGAGCCCACCACCACATAGCCATCGCCACGCATCGCGATCCGGCTGACATAGCCGCGAGCCACCTCGTCGCTCTCCAGGGAGAACGGTACAGCACTTTCCGGCCAGATCACGATCTTCGGCAGCGTTGGTGCCGGCTCCTCGGACAGTTCGACATGCCGCAGAAAATTCTCCCGCAGCCGTTCCGGATCCCATTTATGGTCCTGCGCGATATCCGCCTGGACGATCCGCAACTCCAGGTCGGTCGGCGGCGGCAGGGGAATGGACAGTTTCCACCAGCCAAAGCCGACGATCACGAGCGTCAGCACCAGGGCCGGTGCCAAGCCGGCAAGCCGCTGCGCCAGGGCCGCAGGAGTGAGCGTCACGACTGCAGCACCCGCCGCCCCGACGGTCAGCACCGAGAGGGCAGGCGTTCCCGTCAGCGAGAGGACTTGCAGGGTCGGCTCGCTCGCCGCCCAGACCAGGGCCATGGGGTTCCAGGGGAAACCTATGACCGCGCCCCTGATCCACTCGGTGAGCCCCCAGATCGTGGCGATCCCAAGCGCGGTAGGAAGGGTATGCGAGACGCCCGCCAGCCGCAGCAGGAACATGCCGATCGCCGGGATCAGCGCGCAGACCAGGCACATCAGGAAGGTCGCCGGCAGTGCCAGCGCACCAACCTGCTCCGCCTCCGCGGAGAAGGCGATCGCCACCCAGTAGAGCGAGAGGAGGTAGTGCGGAAAGGTGAAGGCGAGACCGCGGCCGAACGCCCGCGCGGCGCTGGGCGCGCGGGCGATGAGCAGGGCCAGCAAGGCGAAGCCCAGCAGTCCCGGAACGATGTGCCAGGGCGGCAGGGCGAGTGCCGCCGCGATGCCCGCCAGCGCGGCGGTCAGCAGCGGGTGACGGAGAAGAGCGGTCTCGATCCGGCTAGGCGGCGCCGGTTCAGTCACTCGCCACCTCGACGTCGCCCGCGGCCTTGTCACGGCGGTCGTGGATCTTCACCCGCTCGATCCGCCGGGTGCTCGCGTCCAGGATCTCGAACGTGAGCCCGGCCGGGTGCTGGATGGTCTCGCCAGCCATCGGGATCCGGTCGACCAGCGCCGAGATCAGGCCGCTGATGGTCTCGACCTCTTCCCGCGTTTCCTCGTCGGCCAACCGAACATCGAGTTCTTCCTCGAGATCGTCCAGATAGACCCGCCCGTCCACGTCGATGGTCCCGTCCGGCTGGCGGACGATCTGTGCATCGGTCGCCGGATCGTGCTCATCGGGGATCTCGCCGATGATCTCGCCGACCAGATCCTCCATCGTGACCAGCCCGTCCGTCCCGCCGAACTCGTCGACCACCACCGCCATGTGCACGCGGGTGTCGCGCATCTCGCGCACCAGGGCCAGGACGCTCATGGAGGGCGGGACCACCAGGACGCGGCGCGTGACCGTTGCCAGGTCGAACCCGTCGGGCTGCAGGAAGAACGGCAGGAGGTCCTTGACGTGCACCATGCCGACGATGTCGTCCAAGGCCGTCCCATAGACGGGCAGGCGCGTGTGCATGCCGGCGTGCATCGTGTCCAGGACCTTGGCCAGTGTCGCGTCCTTCGGCACTGCCTTGATGTCGGGGCGCTGGACCATGACGTCGGCGACCTGCAATTCGCCGAAGGCCAGCGCGTTGAGGACCAATTCCCCCACCGCCGGGGCGAGGGCAGGGCCGGCGCCATCGTCCTCGCCGCGGATCAGGCGCTCGATCTGGCGCCGGATTGAGCCTTCCTCGTCGTCCGCGGCACCAGCAAAGCTGCGCAGGCGCTTGAGCAGGTCGCCGAACAGGGACGGGTTCTGTTCCGCCCGCCGCTGCAATTGCCTCACGGCACGGCCTCCGCGTAGGGATCGGCGATGCCGAATCGGGCGAGGATCATGGCCTCCGTCCGCTCCATGCGCAGGGCATCGGATTCGCCGGTCTCGTGGTCAAAGCCGAGGAGGTGCAGCACGCCATGGACGATCATGTGGCGGAGATGTTCCTCGGCCGCCCGGCCTTCCGCGGCTGCATCACGTCTGACCGTCTCCAGGGCAACGGCGATGTCGCCCAGTTCCGGCACCATGCCGGGCGGCACGGGCACGTCCGGGTCATAGGCCGGAAACGACAGCACGTCGGTCGGCTTGTCCTTGCCACGCCAGTCGTGGTTGAGGATACGGATCCGTTCATCATCGGTCAGGAGGACCGAGACCTGCGCGTTCCGCAGATGGGCCGGCGCCGCTTCGATCAGCGTCTGGGCCGCGGTTGTCTGCACGAGCCCGATCGGGTCGGTGACGGTCGTGTTCCAGGCCTCTGCCTCGACCGTCACCTCGATCGGGTGACTACTGTCGTCGTTCATTGTTCCCGTACCGAAAGGGACGTTCCACGCTGGAGCGTCCTTGCCACGCCCGCATCAGCGGCGAGCGGGGCCACGTCGTCGGGCTCGTAGGCCCGCACGATCCTCTGCACCAAGGGATGGCGCACGATGTCGGCCTGGCCGAACCGGACCACGGCGATCCCCTCGATGTTCTCCAGCCGATCGACGGCGTCCTGCAGCCCCGACTTCACGCCAGGCGGCAGGTCCGACTGGCTGGGGTCGCCGGTCACCACCATGCGAGAGTTCTCGCCAAGGCGGGTGAGGAACATCTTCATCTGTACTGGCGTGGCGTTCTGCGCCTCGTCCAGGATGACCGCGGCGTTCCGGAGCGTGCGTCCGCGCATGAACGCGAGCGGAGCGATTTCGATCTGGCCGCTTTCGATCGCCCGCTCCAGCCTTCCTTCGGGCAGGAGATCGTGGAGCGCGTCGTAGATCGGGCGTAGGTAGGGATCGACCTTCTCGCGCATGTCGCCCGGAAGGAAGCCCAGCCGTTCGCCGGCTTCCACCGCCGGCCGCGACAGGATCAGCCGCTCGACGGTGCGCGCCTTCATTGCGGCCACCGCCGCCGCCACGGCGAGGTAGGTCTTGCCCGTGCCTGCGGGACCCAGCCCCAGCACCAGATCGTTCTTCTGCAGTGCTTCCAGATACCGGGCCTGGTTGGGCGTTCGCGGCACCACGAGCTTGCGCTCGGTCCGCACCGCCGACTGCTGCCCGCGGAAGCCTTCGGTCGGCAAGGGCTCGCCAGCGGTCACCATGCGGATGACTGCATCCACCTCGTCCCTGCCCACATCCTCACCACCCCGCGCACGCACATAAAGTTCCTGCAGCACGGTTGCCGCCGAGTTGACCGCATCCGGGTCGTCCCCGTGCACGATCACCTCGTTGCCGCGCGCCACCAGGTTGACCGGTAGCTGCTGCTCGATACGGGCGAGGTGGCTATGGTGCTGGCCGAACACGATGGCACAAAGCCGGTTGTCCGGAAGAACGACACGCCGATCGGCGTGGTCCAGTTCTGCCATCGGCAGGAGGGACTTCAAGCGGCGCGTCCTCGTTGGGCTGGCGGTCCAAGCAGCCGGCCACCAAGGCTGCGGGCATGCAGTTGCTCGATCTCCACCGTCACGAGGTCCCCGACCCTGAGATCAGGTCCCTCCAAATGGACGATCTGCAGCCAGGGCGAGCGGCCTACCTTGCTGCCTGGATCGCGGCCATCGCGCTCGATCAGAACCTCCATCTGCACCCCGATGCTGGCGCTGTCGAACGAACGGCGCTGCACTTCCAGAAGTTCCTGCAAATGTGCGAGCCGTTCGGTCTTCACCGGGTCGCGGAGCTGCTTCTTCATCAGGCTGGCAGGTGTCCCGGGTCGAGGGCTGTACTTGAACGAGAAGGCCTGCGCATAGCCGACGCGTTCGACTAGGCGCAGCGTCGCCCGGAAATCCTCGTCGCTCTCGCCGGGAAAACCTACGATGAAGTCGGACGAGAGTGCCAGGTCCGGGCGCGCGTCGCGCAGCCGTTCCACGATCCGCAGGTAGTCGTCGGCCGTATGCTTTCGGTTCATCGCCTTCAGGATCGGGTCGGAACCCGACTGTACCGGCAGGTGCAGGAAGGGCATGAGCTGCGGCACGTCGCGATGGGCACTGATCAGATCGTCGTCGACGTCGCGCGGGTGGGAGGTGGTGTAGCGGATGCGGGCGAGACCTGGGATCTCCGCCAGCTCCCGTACCAGCCGGCCCAGTCCCCACCCGGTGCCGTCGGGCGCGGTGCCGCGATACGCGTTCACGTTCTGCCCGAGCAGGGTGATTTCGCAGGCTCCGCCCTGCACGAGCGTCCTGGCCTCGCGCAAGATCGCCCCGGCCGGCCGCGATGCCTCCGCGCCGCGGGTGTAAGGTACCACGCAGAACGTGCAGAACTTGTCGCAGCCTTCCTGGATGGTCAGGAAGGCCGATGGCCCCGCGGGGACCAGCGCGTCCGGCAGTTCGTCGAACTTGCTCTCGATCGGAAACTCGGTGTCGACGATGCCGGGACCACGGTTCCCGCGCCTGGCCAGCATCTCGGGCAGGCGGTGATAGGCCTGCGGACCCACGACCACATCGATGAAGGGCGCGCGCTGAAGCATCGCCTCACCTTCGGCCTGGGCGACGCAACCGGCCACGGCGATCGTGACGTCCTGGCCGTCCGCCCGGCGACGGTCACGCAGCTGCCGCACCCGTCCCAGCTCCGAATAGACCTTCTCGGCGGCCTTCTCGCGGATGTGGCAGGTGTTCAGAACGACGAGGTCGGCTTCCTCGATCAGGTCGGTGGCGGTGTAACCGTGGGCTGAAAGCGCTCCGGCCATGCGCTCGGAGTCGTACACATTCATCTGACAGCCATAGGTCTTGATGAAGAGCTTCTTCGTCACCCGCCAGCCAAATATCCGTTCTTCTCCGCCGAGTTATTTCCCGGTGCGGTCGGAGCCGTCAAGTTACGCTTCGTTACGCCGGCCACGGCACTTCCTCGCGGAAATGCCGGACGGCCGATCGCAGCTACCCAGAATCCATCAGCCGCCGCGGCGGCCACGTGCACGCGGCTTCGTGCCGAGGCCGATCTTCTTGGCCAGGGACGAGCGCTGTTCTGCGTAGGCGGGCGCCACCATTGGATAGTCGTCCGGCAGGCCCCACCGCTTGCGGTAATCTTCCGGCGACATATTGTAACGGGTCTTCAGATGCCGCTTCAGCATCTTCAGCTTCTTACCGTCCTCCAGGCAGATGATGTACTCCGGCGTCACCGACTTCTTCACCGGCACCGCGGGAGTCAGTTTCTCCTGTGGCTCCTCCTTGATCTCGACTCCCTGGGATGACAGGGAAGAATATACGAGCCTGATAAGGTCCGGCAACTCGGTGGACGGCACCGTATTGTTGGACACGTGCGCCGCGACGATCTCCGTCGTGAGCGACAGAAGTTCGTTTTGGGTCAACTGCTCCGTCATTTTTCTCTGAAGGCTCCTGGCCATCTTGGTAATACGCAAGCCACTACTATATTTCGCTGGTCCGTCCCTGCAAGGGGCATTTGCAAAACGATACAGAAAAGGCGAGAAGAGTTGGGCTCCGGCGAAGCAACCTTGGACATCACGCGGGACACATGTCCGATCACATTTGTCCGAACCAAACTCATGCTGGAGAAAATGCGCCCCGGCGACCTGCTGCGCATTCGCCTTAACGAAGGTGAACCACTTGTTAATGTTCCTCGCTCGCTTGCAGATCACGGCCACGAGATCGTAAGCCGGCAAGCCGTGGATCAGGGTATCTTCGAACTCGTGGTCAGGCGTGGTGGCGACTAGTCGCTTGTGACTGTCGACCTAGGCTCATACAAGGAAGCCTTCATCGTATATGCGCTGATCTTACGCCCGTCCGGGCGATGATAATAGTCGAGCCGTGTGCCTACTCTCTGGAAGCGATGCATTTCATATAAAGTTTGCGCGGGTACATTATCGACCGCAACTTCCAGGAACATCGTCTCGGCGCCTGCTGCATGAGCGCGCGCCATGGCTGCTTCGAGTAACGTGCCGGCAACCCCACGTTGCCGCCAAGGTTGCAGCACACCAATCGAAAGTAGTTCGCTCTCGTCGCGCACCACACGGCAGATCGCGAAACCCACGCCCCGCAGCCCATCAATGGCCGACAACCCCCGCTCGTAGCAGCGCGCGATGAGGCCGAAGCTGCCGGGAAGCGACAGGAGGTGCGCGATGTCCGATCGCGACCAGCCATCTTCGAAGCAGCCACGATGGAGGCGTGCCAGCCGGCCAAGGTCGAACGGGCCGATGTTCTTCACGGCGATCTGACCTGGGCGCGGCAGCGCCATCATCGCCACGGCGCGTATCCCGCCGCCTGCAGCAGCGAGCGGCCTGCATCGGCACGTGCATCTGCGCCACGAAGATAGAGCGGCACCAGGTCCCTGCCTTGCACCGGCTGCTCGCCTCCCGCCAGCCTGATCGCCGCCACGCGGGCGACATCGGTGGCGTCCGACTCGACCTCGGTTACGCCCGGCCCGCTGCCGACCATCATGCCGGCACCGCTTTCCTGTGGGATCGCCGGCATGGTGGCGGGCGGCTGCGAGATCGTTCCGGCACTGCCCATATCCTGCACGTACCAGTTGCCGCGTCCGCCATCGATCACGACCTGCAACGGCGCAGTGATACCGGCGCCGCGTGCGTGCGCTGCGATTGCCTCGAATCGGGTGACCGCAAGCACAGGTCGTCCAGCTGCCATGGCGAGCCCCCGGGCCAGGGCGACGGCGACCCTGATTCCCGTGAAGGAGCCAGGGCCGATCGAACAGGCCAATACGTCCCAGTCGCGTGCCGACCATCCGGCTGCCGGCAGGCAGGCGGCAACGCCGGCTGGAAGGAGGTCGGCATCCCGAGCAATCGCGCGCTCGATCGACGCCAGGATCACCGGCTCGCCACCGGGTCTTGCCACACAGGCTGCCACGGCGATCGGGCCCGTCCCGTCGATCGCTAGAATGCGCAATCCGGTTCCGCCCGCGAAAACGTCAGTCGATCGCGCGGACTTCGACGACGTCCGGCACGTAGTAGCGCAGCAGGTTCTCGATGCCGTTCTTCAGGGTGACGACCGAGGAAGGACAACCCGCGCAGGCTCCCTTCATGTGAAGGTAGACGACGCCGCGATCGAACCCGTGGAAGACGATGTCACCGCCGTCGTTGGCGACGGCCGGGCGGACACGCGTGTTCAGCAGCTCCTTGATCTTGGCGACCGTCTCATCGTCCTCGACCGTGGCCACCGGCTCAGGCGCGGACTGCTCGACGATGGCATCCTCACCCGACATGAAGTGCTCGACCATCGCACCGAGCACGGCCGGCTTCAGCAGGTACCAGTCGGCGCCCATCTGCTTCGTCACCGCGACGAAATCTTTGGCCATGAACACCGAACGCACGCCTTCAACGGCAAACAGCCGCCTGGCAAGCGGCGAGACGCGCTCCGCCTCGTCGGCATCCAGCACTTCGACCTGGCCGCTCTCGAGCACAGGCCGGCCGGGAAGGAACTTGAGCGTCGCCGGGTTGGGCGTCTGCTCGGTCTGAATGAACATGATGTCGATCTCCGTGCCGTTGAGTTGGCGAGCCGACCTCGTCACCGCAAGAGGATGTTGGTTACTTCACGCAACTGCGTACGCGCCCGCAGCAGGAGGAAGCCCTGGTTGGCCAAGTGGTTCGGCTTGAACTGGCTATCCAGCCCGCCATTAACCACCACCCAGGGCTGAACGGTCGCAGCCTGCTGGAAACTGTCGAGCATCTCCGCCCAGTTCGATCCTGCTCCTCGCTCGCGGATCACGTCGGCATAGTCCAGGCCGAGCTCGCGCAGGAGGATGTAGTAGGCGTAGAGCTGCCCCTTGTTCGTGTAGAACAGGTCGTCGGCATAGAAGTCGAACCAGCGGTTCCTGTTGTTGTCGATCGCCTGGCTGATCGCCGCCGAGGTGGAGCCGAGATCGGAGGCCACAGCGTCCAGCGTGTCCATCAGGTTGTCGCCCCGGCGCTCCAACGACGCCTCGCCGGCGCCCAGCCGGAGGTTGTAGGCCCGCAGGGCCTGGACCGCCTGACGGTACTGGCTTTCGGTCGTGGCCGTCGGCGCCCAGGATACCGCGGGGTTCCACACCCAGACGTTGCCCGGATAGGCCAGAAGGCCCATGGCCCGGGTCAGGTCGGCATCGGCCTGGGACGAGCCGCGGGCACGGGCCAGGCGATCCCGCACGGAGACGCCGAAGCGCTGGACGGCCGCCACCAGTCCCGTCTGATAGCTCGGCATGTTGTCGAGCAGCACGCCTGGCTTGAAGAACGGCTCGTTCGGCGTCCACTCGTTCACGTCGATCTCGCGCTCGATCAGGTCGGCCATGGCAGCGACCGTACGCGAGCCGTTTGGCGGTGCCGTCGAGGCCACGGCGAAGTTCGGGTCGTCGTCGATCCGATGAACGACGATCATGCCGACGAGGTACCAGCCGACGACGGCGAGCACGATCAGGGCCGGCACCCCCAGCAGCAGCCGCCGCAAGAGCGGGCGCCGCGTCGTCGTCTGCACCTCAACATCGGCCATTATCGATCCCCTGGCAGGACAGCTACCTGCCGCACATGGCTACCGCAGCGAACGGCTGGAAGGTCAGGCCTGCCGGAAACCGATCAGGTCGTAGACCTCGCGCAGGATCGGCGCCGCAATGGCATTGGCGCGCTCCGCCCCACGGTTCAGCACACGGTCGATCTCGCCCGGGTCCGCCAGCAGGCGACGCATCTCGGTCGTGATCGGCGACAGCTTCTCCACGCACAGTTCGGCGAGCCGGCCCTTGAAGGTCGAGAAATTGGCCGAGGCGAATTCGTTCTCCACCTCCTGGCGGCTGCGATCGGACAGGGCCGCGTAGATCGTGAGCAGGTTGGACGCTTCCGGCCGCTTCTCGAGGTCGTAGCTCACCCCCTCGATCGGGTCGGACTTCGCCTTGCGGATCTTCTGGGCGATCGTGTCGGCATCGTCCGTCAGGTTGATGCGGCTATAGTCCGACGTGTCGGACTTGCTCATCTTCTTGGTGCCGTCGCGCAGCGACATCACCCGGGTGGCCTCGCCCAGGATCATCGGCTCGGGAAGGGTGAAGAACTCGACGCCGTATTGCCGGTTGAAGGCGCCGGCCGTGTCGCGTGCCAGCTCCAGGTGCTGCTTCTGGTCCTCGCCCACCGGCACATGCGTGGCCCGGTACACCAGGATGTCGGCCGCCATCAGCACCGGATAGGTATAGAGCCCGGCACCCGCGTTCTCGCGCTGCTTGCCGGCCTTTTCCTTGAACTGCGTCATCCGGTTCAGCCACCCGATCGGGGTCTGGCACATCAGCACCCAGGCGAGCTGGGCATGCGCCGGGACCGTCGACTGGTTGAACAGGATCGAGCGCTCCGGGTCGATCCCGCAGGCGATCAGTGCCGCCGCCACCTCGCGCGTGGCGGCATGCAACTCCTTCGGGTCCTGTGGGAGCGTGATCGCGTGCTGGTCGACCACGCAATAGATCGCCTCGTAGTCCTGCTGCAGCCGCACCCAGTGCCGGATCGCGCCCAGGTAGTTGCCGAGATGGAGGGCACCGGTCGGCTGGACGCCGGAAAAGATGCGGCCGGACATGAACGAGCCTTTGGAAGGGCGGGCGGGATGGGGAGCGGGTGGGATGGCCGAGCCGGCCGTTCGCGTCAAGCGCGGTCCCGGAGCAGGGCGGTCAACTCCTTCGGCCGGACGGCACGCACGATCGTCACCATGGCGAAGAAGCCGAGTGCCGCCACCAGGATGGCGCTACCGAGTGCAATGGGGTCGCCCAGACGGCCCAGCTCCTCGAAGGCCTGCGCCCCCAGCGACCCGCAGACCGCCGCGCAGGCAAGCATGCTTGCCGCCCGCTGCTTGGTACGCCTGGAAAAGGCCCGCTCCTCGATCGCGCCCAGCCGCCAGGACAAGACGAGGAGGTTAGCCCAGCTGCCCAGGCTGGCTGCGATCGCCAGCCCCAGATGCTCCAGGCTCGACAGCATGGCGAGCCCTGCGCCGAGGTTGACCACCAGGGCCGCCGCGGCACCCAGTAGCGGCGTGCGCATGTCGCCGCGCGCGAAGAAGGTGGCCGCCAGGATCCGGACGAGCACGGCCGCCGGCAGTCCCAGGGCGCAGGCCTGCAGGGCCGTCGCCGTGGCGGCCGTGGCGGCAAGATCGAACGCACCCCGGCCGAACAGGATCTGGACGATCGGCAGCGCGAGCGCGGTCAAGCCGGCCGCTGCCGGCAGGGTCAAGAGCAGGGCGACCTCGACCGCCTGGTTGCGCATGGCCTTTGCTTCCTCGAACCGCCCCTCGGCCAAGCGACGCGCCACCAGCGGCAGGAGGGCCGTCGAGATTGCGACGCCGATCAGGCCCAGAGGCAGCTGGGCCAGCCGGTCGGCGAAGTAGAGGAACGAGACGGCGCCGGGGGCCAGGGCTGTTGCCATGATCGTCACGATCACGACGTTGATCTGGTAGATTCCCGCACTGGCCAGTCCCGGCAGGATCCGCCGGCCAAGCAGGCGGATGCGACGGTCGCGGAGGTCGAAGCGGGGAACGACCGGCACGCCCGCCATGCGGCAGGCAAGGAGGAGTGCTGCCAACTGCAGGATGCCGGCGATCGGCAAGGCCAGCGCCAGGACCGGCACCACCATGGCCGGTGCGCCATCGGCCAGAAGCAGCGCCGCGATGAGGACGAGGTTCAGGATCACCGGCACCAGGGCCGGCAGGGCGAAGCTGCCGGCCACGTTCAGCACACCCGCCAGGAGGGCTGCGAGCGAGATGAACCAGACGTAAGGGAAGGTGCGGCGCGTCAACTCGATCGCGAGATCACGCCGCGGATCGAATATGTCGAAGCCGGGTGCCAGCAGGCCGATCAACAGCGGCATCGCGACGAGAGCCAGGCCCGTGAGCGCCAGGAGGGCGAGGCTCAGCACGGTCATCGCCCTGCCGGCAAGCGCCAGGGCCGAACTCGTGCCCTCCTCGACCTGCACCTGGCTGAACAAGGGCACGAAGGCCGCCGAGAAGGCGCCCTCGGCGAACAGCCGGCGCAGCAGGTTCGGGATCTTCAGGGCGATCAGGAAGGCATCCGCAGCCACGCCGGCTCCCAGCGCCTGCGCCATCAGCACGTCGCGCAGGAAGCCCAGGACGCGGGAGGCGAGGGTGGAAGCGGCCACGACCGTCGATGCGCGCAACCAGCTCAAGCAAAGAATCCGATCAGGTCAGGCTCAGGGCCTCGGTCAGGAGCTTGTGCACCTTCAACGTCTTGCTCCGCACGGTGACCTTCATGCCGAACACGTCCTTGACGTAGAACACGTCGACGACCCGCTCGCCATAGGTGCTGATATGAGCTGAGCTGATCACCAGGCCGGACTCCATGAGCGCCTTGGCCAGATCGAACAGGAGACCGGGGCGATCGCGGCCATTCACCTCGATCACGGTATGGGTGCGGCTGGCATTGTTGTCGATGAGCACGCGCGGCTCGACCCTGAACACGTCGGCGCGCGCTGGCAGCGTGCGCCGCCCGGCCAGCGCCTTCTCCAGCCAGATCTCGCCGGACAGGGTCTTGATCAGGTTCGAGCGGATCCGCTCGAACCGTTCCGGGTCGTCGACCGCCATCTGCCGGTCGGCGTCCTGGAAGCCCAGCGTGTCCAGCGCGGTGCCGTCGGTCGTCGTGAAGATATGCGCGTCGACGATGCTGGCGCCGCCCAGGGCAATCGCGCCGGCGACCTTCATGAAGAGGCCCGGATGGTCGGGCGCGTAGAGGAGCAGCTCGGAACGAGCCCGGAACTTGTCGACCCGGAAGTCGATGCCGATCGGCATCGACTGGCTCTCGGTCCGCCGGATCAGCTCCGCATGGCGGATCAGTTCCTCCGTGGTGAAGCCCAGCCAGTAGCGTGGGTCGTGCCGCGCGATATGGCGATCGATGCGTTCGCGCGTCCACCAGCCGTCGGGCGACGCCAGCAGCGCCTTTTCAAGCTCCGACTTGGCTTGGTTGACCCGTATACCACGCCGGCCGCGCGGGTCGCCCGACTGCAGGGCCGCCTCGGCCTCGTGATGAAGCTCGCGCAGCAGCTGGCCCTTCCAGCCGTTCCACACGGTCGGCCCCACGGCGCGGATGTCGCACACGGTCATGACGAGCAGCAGCTTGAGCCGCTCAGGCGACTGCACGACCTCCACGAAGTCCTGGATCGTCTTCGGGTCTTCCAGGTCCCGGCGGAATGCCGTGTCGCTCATGAGCAGGTGGTTCCTGACCAGCCAGACCACCGTCTCGGCTTCCTCCGGCTCCAGGCCGAAGCGCGGGCAGAGGGCTGCGGCGATCATCGCGCCCACCTCGGCGTGCCGGCCACCACGACCCTTGCCGATGTCGTGCAGGAACAGCGCCACGAACAGGGCGCGCCGGGACAGGAGCTTCGGGATCAGTTCGGTCGCGAGCGGCAGGTCGGCGGCCAGCTTGCCGTCCTCGATCTGCCGCAGGATGTCGATGGCGCGGATCGTGTGCTCGTCGGTCGTGTAGACGTGATACAGGTTGTGCTGCATCTGGGCGACGATCCGACCGAAGTCCGGCACGAACCGCCCGAGCACGCCGGCATCGTTCATCCGGCCGAGCGCCCCTGCCGGGTCCTTGCGCGAGGTCAGGATGTCCAAGAACAGCCTGTTCGCATGCGGATCCTCGCGCAGCCTCGCGTCGATCCTGGTCAGCGCGTGGCTCAGCGCGCTGATGGTCGACGGGTGGATGTCCAGTTCGCGCGCATCGGCGATCTGGAACAGCTGCAGGATCCGGATAGGCTCCCGTTGAAACAGCTTCGGGTCTTCCACCACCAGGCGGTTGCCCTGGATGACGAAGCCGTCGACCCGCTTTCTGGTCAAGCCGAAGCGCGGCAGCGCGAACTTGGGGCGCCGGCGATGCTGCTCTTCCAGCGTGCTGCACACGACCCTGGTCAGGTTGCCGACTTCGCGCGCCGCCAGATAGTAGCGCTTCATGAACCGCTCCACGCCCTTTGAGCGTATGCGGGCGCGAAAGCCCATGCGCTGGGCGATCTCTGGCTGGACGTCGACGGTCAGGCGGTCCTCCGTGCGCCCACTCAGCCAATGCAGGTGGCAGCGGACGGCGAGTAGGAATGTCTTGGACCGCTTGAAGGAGGCCAGGTCCCGTCGGGCGAGCAGCCCGCCCTGGAGCAGGGCGGAGAGGTCGGACGTTCCGTAGACGAAACGCACCAGCCAGCCCAGGGTATGAAGGTCGCGCAGGCCACCCTTGCCCTCCTTGATGTTCGGCTCCAGCAGATAGCGGCTGTCGCCGACACGCTGGTGCCGTTCGTCGCGTTCGGCGAGCTTGGCCTCGATGAAGGCCGCCTCATGTCCCTGCACGACGTCCTTGCGGTAGCGGTCGCGCAGGTCCCGCGCTGTCCGCTCGTCGCCCCAAAGCGGCCGCGATTCGAGCAGGGCCGTCGAGACCGACAGGTCCTGCTGGGCCAGCTTCAAGCATTCCGGAATCGAGCGGGTGGCATGGCCCACCTTCAGCCCGAGGTCCCACAGCCGGTAGAGCAGGAACTCGGCCATCTGCTCGGCGAGCGGCGTACGCTTGTAGGGTACCAGGAAGAGGAGATCGATGTCGGAGTTCGGGCAGAGCTCGCTGCGCCCGTAGCCGCCCACCGCCAGGACAGCGAACTCCTCGGCCTTGCTGGGGTTGGGTGCCGGGTAGAGGTGGTCGCTGGCCAAGTCCAGGATTCCCTGGATCAGGCCGTCCATCACGGCGGACAGGGCGGCGACCGTGTCGTCTGCCGAGCCACCTGCCTCGAAGCGCTCGCGGATCGTCTGCCGAGCACACTGATGGATGCGCTTGAGCCCGCTCAGCAGGCCCGGGAAGTCCTTGATCCCCTTGGGCACCAGAGCACGCACGGCCGAACGGATCTCATCGGCCGTCGGCAAGGTTGGAGGTTCAGTGCGCAGCGTGCTAGGCGCAACTCGCCCCTGATCGGGCTCCGGCCTGCCCAGGCTGTCCGGAATCGATCCATTGCCGTGTCCTACAGCCGGAAAACCGGTGCCCGCCTCCAAACCGCCCTACCTTCCATCGATGTCGCCGCATCCTTGCGCGGCTTACCCCGTCGCACGCGCGGGCGAAAGCCCAGCCACCGGAGCCTGTCCGCATGGCTGAGTTCTTCGCCATGGGTGGCTACGCGGCATATGTATGGTCCGCGTTCGGTTTCACCATCCTGGTGCTGGCAGGCCTATGGCTTCTGTCGTGGCGCAAGATGCGCCGCAAGGAGGCTGAAGTGGAGGCCCTGCGTACCCGCCTGCGTGCCCAGCGTCCCGCCCGCCAGCCAGGCGTCATCCGGGCACGCCGGGACAGCACGCCCGGAGCGGAAGGCTAGCTCGACGACGCCTGTGCCGAGGGCTCAGGCGAAGTGGTCGCGCAGCTTGTAGTACGCCAGAGACGGCGCCAGGAACCATGGCCGGCCATGGTAGAGTGGCCTGGTCTGGAACGCGAGCGGGTCCATCTCGCTGGCTCCCTCGACCTTGCCGAGGATCTTCAAGGCCGCCTTGTGCCCATAGAACGTCGCCCGCGGCACGCCGTTGCCGCAGTAGCCCATGGCATGGTGGATGCCGTCATGGGTGCCGACATGGGGCAGGTGGTCGAAGGTGAAGGCCACGAAGCCCATCCAGCTATGGGTGACCTTCACGTCCTTCAGTTCCGGCCAGACCCGCACCATCGCTGCATGCAGCCTGGGCGCGCTGACGCTGCCGTCCGTCTCGCTCAACGCCACGCGGCCGCCGAACAGGATGCGCTTTTGATCGGGCGAGGGCCGGTAGTAGTAGACGACCTTGCGGGTCTCGTGGAGCATCCGGCCCTTGGGGCAGATCCGCGCCATCACCGCCGGGTCGATCTCCTCGGTCGCGATGATGTAGGAGCCGATCGGGATGATCCGCCGACGCCACCAGGGGGTGGCGTCGCTGGTATAGCCATTGGTGGCGAGCACCACGTCGCGCGCCGAAATGGTTCGTCCAGCCAGGCGCACCGCGAAGCTCTGGCCGTCCCGCTCGATTCCTTGGACCCGTTGCCCAGTGAACAGCGCGGCACCGGCCCCGACCGCACGATCGAGGAGACCGCGATGGTAGAGCATCGGATCGAGCGCGCCACCGCCGGGGAACAGGATCGCGCCATGGAACGCATCGGAGCCGACCTCCCGGCGCTGCTCGCTCTTCGGGATGACCTGGGCCTCGATCCCGAACCGCTTCTGCTCCTCTTCAGCCGCCTTGGCCGCAGGTGCGAACCGACCGGGGGCATGCGCGCACAGCAGGTGGCCGCTGGTCTCGAAGCTGCAGTCGATGTGCTCGTCTTGGATCAGCCGGACGAGATAGTCGTAGGCGGCATGACCCTCTCGCTTCAGCCAGGTCGCCTTCTCCTCGCCATAGGTCTCGCTGAGCTCGGCGAAGGACGGCCCGAAGCGTGGGCCGACCTGGCCGCCATTGCGGGTGCTGCAGCCAAAGCCTGGCTGCTCGGAGTCCAGGACGACCACCTGACGGCCGCCGCGCGCGAGCGTCAGGGCAGCCGAGAGCCCGGTAAACCCGCTGCCGACCACCACCACATCAGCCTTGTCCGGCGGGCTGCCCCCCGTGACGGCAGGTGCGGCGGCGTCATGGCCTTCCCACCAGTAGGAGGTGAATTTGGCGCCCGGCGCCAGGACGGATTGAGCCATGATGTCGTGCCGTGCTTCTTGCAGCTGGGGGTTGGCCGGTTCAGGCCTTGGCGGCCGGCCGTTCGGCGGCCCGCTCGACGAAGATGAACAGGATCACCGCGACCAGCGAGATGCCGATCAGCAGGGTGGAGATCGCGGCGATGGTGGGGTCGACCTGGTCGCGCAGCGACATGAACATCATCCGGGTCAGCACGGTGTTCGACCCACCCGCGACCAGGAGGCCGATCACCACCTCGTCCAGCGAGCTGACGAAGGCGAACAGCGCGCCCGCCATGACCGACATCTTCACCTGCGGCAGCACCACGTCGACGATCGCGCGCAGGCGCGAGGCGCCGAGGCTGCGCGCGGCGTTCTCCAGGTTGCGGTCGAACCGGCTGAGGCCGGCCACCACCGTCGTGACGACGAACGGGATGGCCAGGGCCACATGCGCCAGCACGACACCGGCGAAGGTGTCGACCAGACCGAGCTGGATGTAGAAGAAGAACACCCCGATCGCGAGCAGGATCACCGGCATGAGCTGCGGGGAGAGCAGGAGGCCCATGAGCGCGTTGCGCGGCCAGCCGTTCAGCTTGTCGATGCAGTAGGCCCCGGCAAAGCCGATGGGCGTCGCGATGATCACCGTGGCCACCGCTGCCAGCAGCGAGGTGCGCGTGGCCGCCATCCATTCGATCGAGCCGAAATAGGCGTCGTACCAGCGCAGCGACCAGGCCTGGGGCGGGAATTCCAGGTAGGTCGCGGCCGAAAAGCTCATCGGGATGACGATGAACACCGGCACCAGCAGGAAGACGAGCACCGCGGTTGCCAGCGTGCCCAGCCAGATCCTGGTCATGAGCGCAGCCTCCGCGGCACCATCCATTGGGTGGCCAGAAAACAGGCCAGCACCAGGACCAGCAGCACGACGCCAAGCGCGCTGGATGCCCCCCACTCGCTGTACATCGTGACGTTCTGCTGGATCTTCATCGAGATGGTCGTGACGTTGCCGCCGCCGAGGAGCTGCGGGGTCACGTAGAAGCCGAGGCACAGGACGAAGGAGAGCAGGGCGCCGGCCATGATCCCTGGCATCGCGAGCGGCAGAAAGATGCCCCAGAACGCCCGGGCCGAGCTGGCCCCCAGGCTGCGCGCCGCCTTGACCATGTCCGGATCGATCTGCCGCATCGCCGAGTAGAGCGGGAAGATGAAGAAGGGCAGCATGATGTGCACCATGCCGATCGTCGTGCCGCTGAAGCTGTTCGCCATGCGCAAGGGGCGGTCGATGACGCCCAGCTCTAGGAGCCAGGTATTGATCAGTCCCTTGCGCTGCAGGAGCACCATCCAGGCATAGGTGCGCACCAGCAGCGAGGTCCAGAACGGGATCGCCACGCAGGCCAGCATGATCGTCGCCACCATCGGCGGCTGGCGGACGATGACATAGGTGGTGGGGATGCCCAGCGCGACCACGATCCCCGTCACCAGCAGGCTCAGCAGCAGCGTGTCGCTGAGGATGCTGGCATAGCTGGCGTTCTCCAGCATCCGCTCGTAATGCACGAGCGAGAAGGCGCCCGCCTCGAAGAACGAGAGGATGGCCAGCCACAGGAACGGCAGCAGCACCACCAGCGTGACCAGCACGGCCGGCAGGGCGAACGGCCAGTAGCGCGGCTTGAGTGGTTGGACCTGCCGGGCTTCGGCCAGGGCGGCCGGCCGGGCGGCGACCGTGCCCATCACGGCCGGTCGTCCTCGACGACGATCGCATCCTCCTCGTGCAGGGCCAGGCGGATCGGGCTGCCCTCTGGCGGGATCGTGGCGAGGGTGGTGCGCCGCGTGCCGCGCTGCAGGCGGACCATCTGGCCGTTCGGCAACCGGGCGAACACGATCACGAGGTCGCCCTGGAACAGGATCTCGCCGACGGTCGCGTCGACATAGAACGACCCGGGCTCGCGGAACCCGGCCGGCACGATCTCGAGCTTTTCCGGCCGGATCACCAGGAGCGGGCGCTGGCGCCCTTGCATGTGCTGCCGCCGGAATGCGTCGCTCACCTGCGCGTCGATGGTGCCTGTTCCCGCACCATGCAACGGGAGGAAATTCGAGTTGCCGATGAAGTCGGCGACGAAGCGGGTCTTCGGCTGCTCGTAGATGTCACGCGGGCTGTCCTTCTGGACGATCCGTCCCCTGTCCATGACCACCACCTGGTCGGCCAGGGTCAGCGCCTCCTTCTGGTCATGGGTCACGTAGACGATGGTGCGGCCCAGGCTCTGGTGGAGGTGCTTCAGCTCGATCTGCATCTCCTCGCGCAGCTTCTTGTCCAGGGCGGACAAGGGCTCGTCCATCAGGATGATGCGCGGCTCGAACACGATGGCGCGCGCCACCGCGATGCGCTGGCGCTGCCCGCCGGACAGCTCGTGGATCCGGCGGGCACCATAGCCGTCCATCTGCACGGCCTGAAGCGCCCGCTTCACCCGCGCATCCCGCTGCGCACCGGCAATCTTCCGCAATTTCAGGGGATAAGCGATATTTTCCTCAACCGACATGTGAGGAAAAAGCGCGTAGTTCTGGAAGACGACGCCGATGTCCCGCTTGTTCGGTTCGAGGTCCAGGATCTCCTGGTCGTCGATCCGGATGCTGCCCCGGTCGGGATGAGAGAAGCCCGCGATGCTCATGAGCAAGGTGGTCTTGCCCGAGCCCGAGGGGCCCAGCAGCGTAATGAACTGGCCGGCCGGGATGTCGATCGACACGTCGGACAAGGCGGCGAAGGCGCCGTAGCTCTTGGAAAGACCGCGGATCGTGATCGACGATGCCATGCCGGACCGGCTCGCTGCTGTGGTGGCCAAGGGCGGGAGCGGCGGGCTGCGCGACGGCCGCCCTACTGCTGCTTGAAGTTCTGCCAGCGCTCCATCATGGCGGCGCCGTTCTCGCCCCACCAGGCCACGTCCAGCACGATCTGCTTGGCCGCGTTCTCCGGCGAGGAATTGATCTTGGCCTTGAGCTCGTCGGTCAGGACGGGCTGGTCGAAGGCCTTCTGGTTGATGGGCCCATAGGCGATGTGCAGGGGCAGGAGGGCCTGCTGCTCGGGCGCGATGAACATGCCCAGCGCCTTCATCGCCAGGTCCTTGTTCGGCGCCCCCTTCGGCACGACGAAGCAGTCGGCCATCAGGATGCCCTGGTCGAAGCTGTAGTCCGCCTTCGCACCGTCCTTCATCGCCGCGGCAATCCGCCCATTCCAGATCTGGATCAGGTCGACCTCGCCGTCCTTGATGAGCTGCGCCGACTGCGCACCGGAACTCCACCAGACCGTGATGTCCGGCTTCAGCTCTTCCAGCTTCTTGAAGGCGCGCTCGACGTCGAGCGGATAGAGCTGGTCGGGTGGCACGCCGTCGGCGAGCAGGGCCGCTTCCAGGTTGCCGCGCGGATGGTCATAGATCCCCCGGTCGCCCGGGAACTTCTCGGTGTCGAAGAAGTCAGCCCAGCTCTTGGGCAAGTTGCCGTCCTGCCCGATCGCATCGGTGTTCCAGGCCATCACCGTGGAATAATAGAGGTTTGCCACCCAGTCCGGGCCGACCAGCTTGGGGTCGATGCCGGACGTGTCGACCACGCTCGTATCGAGCGGCTCAAACAGCCCTTCCTTGCTGCCGATCGCGCATTCCTCGGCCGCGGTGTTGGCGATGTCCCAGATGACCGACTTGCTCTGCACCTGCACCCGGATCTCCGGGATGCCATTGGTGGTCGCTTCCTTGATCGTGATACCGAGCTTCTTGGCCGTCGGGTCGAAGAACGCGGCACGCTGAGCGTCCTGATAGATGCCGCCGCCCGATGCGACAGTGATCTCGTCGGCCAAGGCAGTAGTCGCAAGGAGACAGCCCAGTAGACCGGGCAGCAGACGCATCAGCTTCATAGGGCTCTCCGTGCAAAATGGCTGAGGTCGGTACGTTTCCGTTCGCGAGACGACTAGTGTTTGACCAGGCTCATGCTTTTTGCTGCCTCTGGACGGCAGAGGGAGCGTTGCGTGAAGGGATCTGATTTCAGCCATCGATTTCAGGAGCCGGCGGGGTCTGTGTCAAGCCCGCCGCCCAGCTCGCGACAGATTCGTGACGACGGCAGGGCAGCATCATTTCGTTGTTGACTTAATTAAGCAGAAAACGAAACATCGGCACATGAACAGCCTGACTGCATTGGCCGACCCGACCAGGCGGCAGATCGTCGAGCTTCTCAGCCAGGGCGAGCGTGCCGCGGGTGAGATCACCGAGCGGTTCGCGCTGAGCGCGCCCGCCATCTCGCAGCATCTGAAGGTCCTGCGCGAGGCCGGTCTCGTCGTGATGCGGGTCGAGGGGCAGCGCCGGATCTACCGGCTGGATCCCGAGGGGCTGCGCGAGATCGACGGCTGGCTCGGGAAGGTCAGGAGGTTCTGGAGCGAAAGCCTCGACGGCCTGGAGCGGGGACTCCGGGAAGCGGCGGCAAAAGACCAACAGAGGAAGACGTCATGAGCGATCACGGCATCGTCGTCGATTCCGGTACCGTGCGTTTCGAGCGCCTGCTCCCCGGCCCGATCGAGCGGATCTGGGACTATCTCACCCAGTCGGAGAAGCGTGCGACTTGGCTGGCAGGCGGCCCCATGGAGCTCCGCAAGGATGGCAAGGTCGAGCTGACCTGGCACAATTCCGATCTGTCGGGCTGCCAGGAGGAGCCTCCCGAGAAGTTCGCCGCCCACGAGGGCATCACGACCTACGGCCATGTGACGCGCTGTGAACCGCCATACGCGCTCAGCTACACATGGGAGGAGGGCAGCGGCAGGGACTCCGAGGTGACCTTCGAGCTCTCGCCGAAGGACGAACTCGTCCAGCTCGTCCTGACCCATCGCCGCCTGGGCAGCCAAGCCACGAAGGTCGGCGTCGCCGGCGGCTGGCATACCCATCTGGGCATCCTCGCCGACCGGCTGGAAGGCCGTCCCCCGCGGCCGTTCTGGGCCACCTACGCCCAGGCCGAGGCCGACTACGAGCACCGGCTGGCCGCGGCCTGAACGCTGTTCCAATCCGAATCGTAATGCTCCGACCACTCGTCGGCGCATGCAGGCTCGCCTAGTTGACGTCGCGGCGCCATGCTTGAATGAACGCATGGCCGCACGTCCGCTGGGGGAGCCCGCCCGTATGATCGAGGCGATGTCCCCCTTCCGAACCGGGCTCCTGCGGGGCCTGACCGCCGGCAGAGGATTTTCGCCGCCCATGCTGTTCCGACCGTTGCTGCTCGCCCTGGCCCTCCTGCTCATCGCGCAGGCCCAGCCGTCCGCGCAGACGGCGCCTGCCGCGCCAGAGGTTCAGAGCGTTCCCCCGGTCGACATAGGGTCCATCGACAACACGCTGCGTCTCCTCAAGGACGAGCGCAGCCGCTCGGCCATGATCGCGGAACTGGAGAGCCTGCGCGCATCCCTGTCGGTCACGGCCGAGAACGGCCAGCGGTCGCCTGCGGCCGGTGCGGTGCCGCCCGAGCAGCCGGCGTCCGCCCAGGACGCGCCACCGACCGGGGAGGTGGACCGGGCCGCGCCGCCCGCTGTGGCCCCGGTACCGACGCCGGCGCCGGAACCTGCACCCGCCAAGCCGGCACCGGCGGAAGCAGCGCCTGCACCTGACGAGCAGGTCATCCTGACCGAAGGCGGGCTGATGGGAGCCGTGACCTCCTGGATCGGCGATGTCGGCGAGCGCCTGCCGCAGGCAGCGCTGGGCGCACCGATCGAGCAGAAGCTCGACCTCGCCACCCAGCAGATCGGATCCCGGCTGACCGACCAGAACAACTGGCTGGAGCTTCGGACCTTCGGGATCAAGGCGGCGGCGGGCTGGGCCATCGCCTTCCTGGTCGGCTATGGCTTGTGGACCCTGCCATGGCTGCGGGCGCGCACGAAAGTGCATCGGCGCAGCCGCGGTCTGGCCCTGCTGCGCGACGTGGCGGTCCGGACCCTGTTCGGCCTGATCCCGCTCGTCGCATCGGCGGTCATCCTCGTCGCATGGCCCTCGCTCGCCGGCATGTCGCCATTCGCTGGCGAGGCCTTTGCCCTGCTGGCCGTACCCTTCTGGTTTGCGCTGCTGGGCAGCCGGCTGTTCCATCACCTCCTGGAGTTCCTGGGGTCCTCGCGCGGCTGGCGGCTGGTGGGCTACGCGCAAAAGCGCCTGACGCCATGGATCACCCGGCTCGTGTTCATCGCGATGGTGAGCGTCGTGCTGCGCAACCCGGTGCTTCGAAGCCTGGTCGGCATCGCCACGGCCGACGTCGCCTCCTTCCTGGTGGACCTGCTCTTCAACTTCGTCGCTCTCCTGTTCGTGCTCAAACACCGGTTCGCGGTGCGAGGCCTGCTCGTGAAGGGCAAGCTCAGCCGCGAGGTCGAAGGAAAATACGGGCCGTTCGAGACGGCGCTGATCCGGCTGGGCAAGCGCTGGCACGTGCTGGCGATCGTCTTCATCGTCCTGAACGTGGTAGCCCGCCTGTTCGGCACCAGCAGCCAGGGCTTCGTCCTGCAGGCCTGCGTGTCGGTCGTGTTCTTGATCGCCGGCAGCACGCTGGCTGCGTGGATCAGGACCCATGCCAGCCGAGCGGGCGAGCGCCTGAAGCTGCGCCGCACCTCCACCCGGGGTGCCATCATGAGCAGGGTGGTCCGCCTTGTGGCGATCGTCGCGCAGGCCGCCATCATCATCGCTGTGCTGCTGCTCTGCCTGCGCCTGTGGGGCATGGACTTCGCCGGCTGGTTCAGGACCGAGCCGGGTCTCACCATCCTGCGCTCCTTCAGCGCCATCGCCGGGGCCCTGCTCGCCTCCTGGGCGACCTGGATCATCCTGGACAGCTGGATCGACCATGCGCTCACGCCGGTCGACCATTATGGCCGGCCGCGACCGCAATCCAACCGCGTGAAGACCCTGCTGCCGCTGCTGCGCAACTTCGCGTTCGTGACGATCTCGGTACTGACCGCCATCGCGGTACTGGCCAATCTGGGCGTGAACGTCGCCCCGCTGCTCGCTGGTGCCGGTGTCGTCGGTCTGGCCATCGGCTTCGGCTCGCAGCAGCTGGTCCAGGACGTCATCACCGGCCTGTTCATCCTGCTGGAGGACACGATTGCGATCGGCGACGTGATCGACACGGGCGACCGGGCGGGCGTGGTCGAGGCCCTGACCATCCGCACGGTGCGCATCCGTGACGGCGAGGGCGCCCTGCACTCGATCCCGTTCTCGTCGATCAAGGCGCTGAAGAACCGCTCGCGCGACTTCGGCGTCTACACGCTCACGGTCACGATCGACCATCACGCCAATGTGCAAAAGGCCCTGGATGCGATGCGGGAGGTGGGGGCGAGCCTCGTCCACGACCCACAGTTCGCCCACCTGATCCTCCTGCCGCTGGACGTGTGGGGGGTGGACGCGTTCATGCCCGAAGGCATCGTGCTCAAGGGGGCCATCCGCACCCGGCCGCTGGAGCAGTGGGGCGTCGGCCGCGAGTTGAACCGCCGCCTGAAGCAGCGCCTGGACGAACTCGGGATCGAGCTGGCCCACCGCAACCTGGAATTGCCGGACAGGCTGCCATCGGCCGCTTGAGCGGGGACAGGGCAATCGCCGGCCATTGATCCAGGTCAATGCATTGTCGATCTTCCGGCGTAGTCTGCCTGCAGAAGACGACCGGCAGGACCGGTGCAACGGGGAAGCGACATGGCAAAGATGAAGGCGGCGATCTTCGTGGAGCCTGGCCGGATCGTGCTGGACAAGAAGCCGGTTCCGGAGATCGGGCCGCTCGATGCACTCGTGCGGATCACCACCACCACGATCTGCGGCACCGACGTCCACATCCTGAAAGGGGAGTATCCGGTCGCGAAGGGCCTGACGATCGGCCACGAGCCGGTCGGGATCATCGAGAAGCTGGGTTCCGCCGTGGAAGGCTATCGCGAGGGTCAGCGCGTGATCGCCGGTGCGATCACGCCGTCCGGCCACAGCCATGCCTGCCTGTGCGGCATGCACTCGCAGGACGGTGCCGGCACGCCGCATGGCTGGAAGGCGATGGGCGGCTGGCGCTTCGGCAACACGATCGACGGCTGCCAAGCGGAATATGTCCGGGTGCCCGATGCCATGGTCAACCTGGCGCCGGTGCCGGACGGCCTGTCGGACGAGCAGGTGCTGATGTGCCCGGACATCATGTCGACCGGCTTCAGCGGGGCGGAAAGCGGCCGGATCCGGATCGGCGACATGGTGGCCGTGTTCGCGCAGGGCCCGATCGGGCTGTGCGCCACCGCCGGCGCCAAGCTCTCGGGCGCGACCAAGGTGATCGGCGTCGACTTCCTGTCGGACCGGCTGGCGGTGGCCAGCCGCATGGGCGCCGACCATGTGGTCGACGCCAGCAGGGTCGACCCGGTCGAGGAGATCATGCGGATCACCGGCGGGCGCGGCGTGGATGTCGCGATCGAGGCGCTGGGCCGCCAGGAAACTTTCGAGGCATGCCTGCGGGTGCTCCGGCCAGGGGGAACGCTGTCGAGCCTGGGGGTCTATTCGGGCGACCTGACCATCCCGCTCGGCGCCTTCGCGGCCGGTCTCGGCGACCACAAGATCATCACCTCGCTCTGCCCCGGCGGAAAAGAACGCATGCGCCGCCTGATGGCGGTGATAGAATCCGGCCGCGTCGACCTGAAGCCGATGGTCACCCACCGCTTCCGGCTGGACGAGATCGAGGCAGCCTATGATCTGTTCGCTCATCAGCGCGACGGTGTCCTGAAGGTCGCGATCACGCCTTGACCGGCTGGACATCGCGGATGGCTTGATGAAGGACGGGTTCGCGCTCTGGAGGTGACGATGAGCATTCAACGGATTCTCGCCCGGCTGGACGGGACCCCAGGTGACCGTCCGGTCCTCAAGGCAGCCCTCGAGGTGGCACTGGAGTTCGGCGCACACGTGGACGCCGTCCATGTCAGGTTCGACACACGCGACCTGCCGCTGATCACCGGCTACGGGCCGGTCGATGATCTTGCGCTCCTGGCGGACACGCTCAAGCGTACGGCGGGCGAGAGCCTGAAGCGGGCCCATGAGCACTTCGAGGAGTGGCGGGCGAGCGCGAACCTTGCGGTCGGGACCAAGCCGCCCGATGCGCCGGGCGTGACGGCGGCCTGGTCGGTCCTGGCGGAACGCGAGGCGACGGCGATCGCCAGGCTCGGGCGTCTGGCCGACCTGCTCGTCATCGCACAGCCGAACGAGGAGAATGCGCTGTCGTCGCAGACTGCGCTGGAGACTGCGGTGTTCGAGACGCGCCGCGCCGTCCTGATGGTCCCGTCCGCCCAGCCCGTGCACAGCCTGCTCCACCGCCCGGTGATCGCCTGGAACGGCAGCGCGGAAGCCGCCCTTGCCGTGAAGCTGGCCCTGCCGTTGCTGCGCGTCGCGAGCGGTCCCGTCGGCATCTTCACCGCGGACGAAGCCCGGCAGGCAGCCAGGGCCGACGAGCTGGCCGGCTATCTTGCCTGGCACGGCATCCAGGCAGAACCGATCGCCGCCGAGGGAGTCCAGGACGGCACCGGTGCCGACTTGCTATGGGAGGCGGAAGCACGTGGCGCCGGCCTGCTCGTGATGGGTGCCTACACCCATGGCCACGTGCACCAGCTCCTGCTGGGTGGCGTCACCAGCCACGTGCTCCGCCACGCGAAGATGCCGGTCCTGCTCGCGCATTGACGGAACGGCGAGCCGCTTCCCCGGCCGGGGAAGCGGCAGTCCCTAGCTGATGTCCAGCTTCATGCCCACGTGGCTCGCGACGAACCCCAGCCGGGCGTAGAAGCGGTGCGCATCGCCGCGCCGCTTGTCCGTCGTCAGCTGGACCAGCCGGCATCCGGCTTCCCGCGCGCGGCCGATCGCCTCGTGCATGATCGCCTGGCCGATCCCGCGGCCGCGCCGGCTCCGGTGGACCCGCACGCCTTCGATCAGGGCTCGGAGCGCGCCGCCACGGCCAAGCCGGGGGATCAGGGTGAGCTGGAGGCAACCCACGATGACGCCTTCCTCCAGCGCCACGATGACGGAGTTCCCTTCCTGCCGCTGAATGGCCCGGAACGCCTCATGATAGGCGCGCGGAAGCGGCTCCTTGTAGCGCTCACGCTCGCGCCCGAACTCATCGTCCGCGAGCATCGCCACGATCGCCGGGAGGTCGAACTCGGTCGCGTGCCGGAATTCGAGCATGCTCTACCTTCTGCTGGTCATCCCGTAGCGATCCGTAGCGATGCCCGATAGCGGGGTCACGCGCCCGAACGGCACAGCAGCAGGCCGGCTTCCATCCCGCTTCCGTTTCACAGCCGCTCGGCAAGAAAGCTGGCGACGGCCCGCACGCCTGGCAGCTGGCCCCGGCGCGGCGGCATGAGGATGGTAGTCGTGACCGCACCGGCGGTCCACCCGGGCAGCACCGATACCAGCCTTCCGCGCTCGACTTCGGCACGGCAGATGCCAGACGGCAGGCAGGCGAGGCCGAGGCCCGCTGCGGCAGCCTCCAGCAGCAGCACCGACTCGTCCGCCACCATCCTGGCACGCGGGGCGACCTGGACTTCCTGGCCACCATCGGCGCGCAGCCGCCACACCGTCGCCGCCGGCGCCGTCAGGAGCCCGTCATGCCTGGCGATGTCCTCGGGCCGCCCCGGCGCGCCGCGCTGGTCCAGGTAGGAGGGAGCCGCCACCACCACGACCGGATCGGCGCTCGCGCGCCGCTGGATCAGGCCCGAGTCCGGCAAGAGCCCGAAGTGGCTGCGCACCGCGATGTCGAAGCCCTCCTGGATGAGGTCGACGAAGCGGTCGGTCGCGTGCACCACGAGGCTCATGCCGGGATAGGCCTGTGCCAGCGCTGGCAGATGCGCGGCCAGCTGGAACTGTGCCACCGGCACGGATGCCGTGATCCTGACCGTGCCGCTCGGCTCGGCAAGCTGGCGGCGCACTACGCTTTCCGCGGCCTCGGCTTCGATGAGCGCCGCCTGTGCATGCTCGTAGAAGTCACGTCCCAGCTCGCTCAGCTTGAAGCTGCGCGAGGTCCGGTGGATCAGCCGCGTGCCGAGCCTTGCCTCCAGTTCGCCGACTCGCTTGCTAATGGTGGATTTCGGCATGCTCAGCCGCCGGCCAGCTTGCGCAAAGCCTCCGCAGTCCACCGCCTGCACGAAGAGATGGAGGTCGTTCAGGTTCAGCATCCAGTTCCATCGTCCACCGTTGTGGACGAAAAGTCTCCGTCTTGCCGTCTGACGGGTCAATGTCCTCGGGAATAGACGAAACGCAGTGACTGAACGCTGCAAGGGACCAAGCCATGCAACCCGTCCTCTTCTACGGCGTGCCCGAGGGCTGCTCGTTCGGATCGATCGTGGCGCTCGAATGGCTGGGTGTGCCGTATCGCCTCTGCCGCATCCGCATGCCGGAGCAGGTCTCGGGTGAGGTCTTCCGGGCGATCAACCCGGTGGGTGAGACTCCGGCTCTCCTTACCTCGGCGGGCCAGCTCCTGGCCGAGAGCATGGCGATCCTCAACCATCTGGGCGTCCTCGGCATCGACAAGGGGCTGGCCTACCCCCAGGGCAGCCGCGGGTTCGACCGTCTCAACGCGATGCTGGCCTTCCTGAATACCTCCTTCTTCAATGCCTTCTCGCCGCTTTGGCATGCGCTGGAGCACGGTGCGGAGGGTATCGAAAAGGACGTCCTGACCCGCTATGGCCGCGAGAAGGTCGCCAAGGCCCATGCCGACCTGGAAGCCATGCTGCGCGGCCGTGAGTGGCTGCTCGGCGACGAGCGCACCCTGGCCGACGCCTATTTCATCGGGATCGCCCGCTGGGCCGAGGTCCACGACGCCATCGACCGCCGCCAATTTCCCGGCCTCGATCGTCTGTTCCGCCGTCTCCAGGAAGACCCGGCCGTCCGCTTCGCCCAAGCGATCGAGCACGGGGAGCGGGCGCAAGGTGGCGGCGGTTTTGCCGGCCATGTCGGTCTCGATGATGCCTTGCGGCTGGTCGGACACGAGGCGTGACAGGAAGGCCTGCCGGTCGGTCAGCCGTCCGCGCGCCGCCAGAGCATGTCCCGCATCCGTTGCGCGACCAGGGCCTGCGCCTGGGCAAGCGTCCCGCCATCCACCGCCAGGATGCGCACCAGCAGGCCCGCCTGTGTTCGCAGCGCGGTGGCGCCCGCATGAAGGCCCGCCATGCCCTCCAGCAGCGCGTGCAGCTCCCTCACATGCGCCGGCGCCGATGCCTCGGTCTGCGGTGCGATCATCAGGAGGCTGCCGAGTGCCCCGTGCCGGCCGCTCAGCCCCGGCGCCTGCGCCCGCATCGCCAGGCCAGTAGCAAAGGACCGATCGTCCAGCACCAGCGCGCCGTCCGGCCGTCGTACCACGAGGCGGCTGTCGAAGCGGTCGAATGCCCCGCCGCCAGATTGCGGGTCGTGCATCATGAAGCCGTCGCCGATCAGCAGCCGTGCATCATCGGCCGCCTCGACCTCCACGATCTGCGCCAGCCGGCTCGAGGGGAACAGGATCAGCGGCCGCGGCAGGTACTCGAGCAGGCCGCCAGCACCGGCCCGCAGCTCGATGCGCTGGCGGCTGGACGACCCGTCCCGCATCGCATGCACGACGGTCGCGGCCGGCATCTCCACCCTCAGCTCCGCCCCGTCCTGCACGACGACCCGCTGCCCGATCGTCTCGTCCGCAAAGATCCCGCCCGAAGCCGACTGGACGAACACCCGCGCACAGTTCGGCCGTCCCCGCACGTCGCGCATCGCCGCCTGCACCGAGAACGGATGCCGCACCCGCCTTCGCGCCAGCACGGTCGTGCCATCCGGCGCTGCCCGGAAGGCAAGGTCCAGCGTAGGTTCGACCGTCATGCGTCCTGGAACAGCACCGCGTGGCAGATCGCGTCGGCCACCTGGTCCACCCCGTCGCCGCGGCGGCAGTTGGTGCACAGGATCGGCTTGCCGCCACGCACCTGTTTGGCCTCCGCCAGCATCCGCTCCAGGTTCACGCCGACATATGGATGCAGGTCGACCTTGTTGATCACCAGCAGGTCACACTGAAGGATGCCCGGACCCTTCTTCCTGGGGATGTCGTCGCCGCCGGCCACGTCGATCACGAACAGCCAGTAGTCGACGAGATCCAGCGAGAAGGTCGAGGCGAGATTATCCCCGCCGCTCTCGATCAGGATCAGCTCCAGGCCAGGATACGCCCGGTCCAGGCTGTCCGCCGCCTCCATGTTGAGCGTCGGGTCCTCGCGGATCACCGTGTGGGGGCAGGCACCCGCCTCCACCGCCAGGATCCGTGCGGGATCGAGCAGGTCCGCCCGCCTGAGCCTTTCCGCATCCTCGTGGGTGACGAGGTCGTTGGTGATCACGGCCAAGTCGACGCCGCGCTTGAGGAGGCGAGGGATCAGCGCCTCCAGCAGCGCCGTCTTGCCGGAGCCGACCGGCCCGCCGATCCCGACCCGTGCTGCGCCCTTGCTCATCGCAGCATGTAGCGCCGGTTGAGCGGCACCTTCTTCGCCGGCTCGCACATCAGGAGCTTTCCATCCGCCCGGACCTCGAAGGTCTGTGGGTCCACCTCGATCTTGGGCATGGCGTCGTTGAGGATCATGTCCTTCTTGCCGAGCTTGCGCAGATTTTTGATCGGCACGAAGGCCTTCTCCACGCCCAGTTTCCTCTGAGTGTCCGCCTCGATCGCGAGCTTCGACACGAAGGTCACGCCGAGATTGAGCGGCGAGCGCCCGAACGAGCCCCACATCGGCCGCTGCACGATCGGCTCGGAATCGATCTGGCTGGCATTGCCGTCGCCCATGGCCGACCAGACGATGAAGCCGCTCTTGATCACCATCCAGGGCTTGGCGCCGAACGAGGCGCGCGGCCAGAGGACGAGATCCGCCATCTTGCCGGGCTCGATCGAGCCCACATGCTCGTCCATGCCCGACGCGATCGCCGGATTGATCGTGTATTTCGCGACGTAGCGCTTGATCCGCTCGTTGTCGGCCTTCGCCGTCGTTTCTTCCGGCAGCCGCCCCACCCGCTCCTTCATCACGCTGGCAAGCTGCCAGCATTTCGCGACGTTCTCGGCAAGCCTGCCCATGCCCTGCGTGTCGGTCGCGAAGATCGAGATGGCGCCCATGTCGTGGAGGAAGTCTTCGGCCGCCATGCTCTGCGCCCGCACCCGCGACTCGGCGAAGGCCAGGTCCTCCGGCAGGCGCCAGTTCATCATGTGCGCCAGCATGGTCATCGGCAGCCCCTCGTTCAGCGCGTAGGCCGTGAAGGGATTGGTCGGGTTGGTCGAGGACGGCAGCACGTTGGGATGGCTGTTCACGATCAGAAGGTCCGGCGCGTGCCCGCCGCCGGCACCTTCCACGTGGTACATGTGGATCGTCCGCCCGCCGATCGAGCGCAGCGTGTCCTCGCAAAAGCCGTACTCGTTGATCGTGTCGGTATGGAGGTTGACCTGGAAGTCATTGCGATCAGCCGCGATCAGGCTGCCGTCGATCACCGCCGGCTGCGCACCCAGGTCCTCGTGGATCTTCACGCCCAGGCAACCGCCCGCCACCGATTCCTCGACCGCCCCCGGGTCCGAGCAGCCCCGCCCAAGGAAGGCGAAATTCAGGGGAAAGGCTTCGCAGGCCTGGATGATCTGGCCGACCACGTTCGGACCCGCACAGCTCGTGTCGAAATGCGGCCCGGGCGACATGCCGATCATGGTGGTGCAGCCGCCCGCCAGCGCGTGTTCCCATTGCTGGGGGGAGAGAAAATGCGCATGCGCCTCGATGGCCCCTGCCGTGCAGATGAACATGTCGCCGTGGATCACGGTCGTGTTCGGCCCGCAGCGGAGCGCCGGGTCGACCCCGTCCATCACGTCCGGGTTGCCGGCCTTGCCGATGCCCACGATCCGGCCGTCACGGATGCCGATGTCCGCCTTCACGATCCCCTGGATGGCGTCGATGATCGTGCAGTTCTGGACGATCGTATCGAGTGCCCCGGAAGCATAGGTTCCGGTGGTCTGGAACCCTTCGCCGTCACGCATCGACTTGCCGGCACCGGTCGTCAGCTCCTCGCCATAGACGGTGTAGTCCTTCTCGATCTCGGCAAGCAGCTCGGTGTCGCCGAGCCGCACCATGTCGCCGGTGGTCGGCCCGTAGATCTCGGCATAGTGGCGGCGGCTGAGGACGGCCATGGGACATGTTCCTTTCCGGCGTCAGGCGCCGCGATAGCCTTGGGCGCGAGCGAGGGCGAGGGCGGCCTGCTTGGAGTCCTCCGTCCGGGTCGCACCATTGACGAGTCCGGCCTGCCCGAGCACCAGGCCTTCTCCTCCCAGCGCCACCAGCTCGACCTTCTTCGTCAGACCCGGCTCGAACCTGACTCCCTGGCCCGACGGCACGTCCAGCCGCATGCCGAACGCGGCCGCCCGGTCGAACTCGAGCGCCCGGTTGGTCTCGAAGAAATGCGCGTGGCTCCGGACCTGGATGTCCCGGTCGCCAGTATTCACCACCTCGACCGTGACCTTGCGCCGCCCCGCATTGACCTCGATGTCCTCGTCCGGCGTGATGATCTCCCCCGCCACCCGGTGCTCCTCGACCGCCTGCTGGCCGGGCCCGATCGGGCGGAACACGATCACCATCTTGGTGCCTTCCTCGAAGTCGGCCTCCACCGACACGAGGTCGATCATCGCCGCCACGCCCGGCATCACGTCATCAGTCGTGAGCATCTGCCCGGCCATGTCCACGATCGCCTCGTATGCCATGCCTGCCCGCGCCGCGAGCAGCATCTCGTCCGCGATCAGCGCCACCGCCTCCGGATGCGACAGCCTGATCCCGCGCACCCGGTGGCGTCTCGCGAACTCCGCGGCCGTGAAGATCCACAGCCGCTCCATCTCGGTGGGTGTCAGGTTCATCAACGGCGAAAGCCTCCCACGCTTTAGTTCGAGAAGAGCCGCAGATCCTGCAAGGCATGCCGCATCATCGCGATCTCGGCCGCCGGCGTGAACGACGTGATACCGTTCAGGTCAGGCAAGGCTTGTGCCAGAAGCTCGGCGATGACCGGCCTAAGCTCGGTCAGCGCCTGCTGCCCGTCCAGGTGGCTGGCCAGTCCCAGCCTGACCGCCGCGGTGCAGAACGAGGCTGCTGCCGCATAGGCCGCCACCCCCAGCGCATCCAGGCGCGCCAGCCCCGTCCCGGCCAGCACCATGCCCTGGACCACCGACGCATGCCCATGCGCCTGTCCGGCCAGCACCCGCTCCCGAAAAGCGTAAGCACCCGGCGTACCGAGGCGCACATGCACGCCCAGGAGCGCCCGTCCGGCCCGCTGCGAGCCTTCGCGCGCGCTGGCTGCCGGCGTTGCGGCATCCACCCACTCGTCCAGTTCGGCCAGCCGTGCCGGGTCGTCCGCCAGCTCGTGTGCCCGGGCGATCACCACCCGCTCGAAGCTGACCCAGCGATGCCGGAACTGTCCCTCGATGAAGCGCTGGAGGTCCCGCCGCCCGACCAGCCCGTCCGCCGCCAGTCCTTCCAGGCCCCAGGAGAACGCGAAGCCGCCGCTCGGGAACTGGCTGTCGCCGTGCTGCAGCGCTGCCAGCAGTGCCACAGCCTCACCCGTCGACAAGCGACACCCGCCCAGCCGTCAGATGCTCCTCGATCCGGGCCAGGTAGCGCTCTGCCGGCACGTCCACGGCGACCAGCAAGAGCCCGTCCTCGAACCGCACCCGCCAGTGCAGGTTGCCCGCGAGATAGCCCAGCTCCAGCGCGAAGCCCGGTGCCGGCCGCAGCCTGAGCCAGCGCTGCTCGCCGACCTTCACTACAATTGCCCGGTCGTCCTCCAGCAGCAGCACCGCCCCGTCGAACAGCTCGGTGTCGCGGGGAAGGGCCAGCGCGCACTCCGTGCCGCGATCGGTCACCGCCCGAAAGCGCCGCCGCGGCAAGTCGGCCATCGCCACCGACAGCGTTTCCAGCCGCCCGTCATGCGCGAGATGGTGCAGCCGATGCGCCAGGGCTGCATCGGCCCGGCTGCCGACGATCCGCTCGATCCGGCACAGCGCATCGCTCATCTTGGCCTGGTTCCATGCTGGGAGGGCGTCCTGGCTTAACCTTGATCCGACAGCTCATCAACGACCGTTGACCCGTGCCGCCGGAACGCGCAGTTGCACGTGGTGACGCCGTGGTTCCGGTCATCGAAGGAGGCTCGTCGATGCGCCGCCTGGTCCTGCCGATCCTGTTCCTCGCAGCCGCGCTGGCGCCGGCTTTGGGCGCCCTGGCGCAGGAGAACGAAGTGGCCGGCAGCTGGATCGCTGTCAAAGCAGAGCGGGAGGGCATGCTGGCCGAGGACCTGGTCGGCCACGAGCTGATCTTCGAAGGCAACCGGTTCGCCATCGTTTCCAGGGGTGCTGTCGTCTACGCCGGCACCTATGCCCTCGACCCTGTCGCCGAGCCGCCGGCCATCGACTTCCAGCACGAGGCCGGCCGGTTGGTCGGCACCAGCTGGGAAGGCATCTACGAGCTGAACGCCGATCGCCTCGTCATCTGCGACGATGCCGCCGATCCCAACAACGGCCGCCCCGGAGATTTCACGACGTCGCCCGGCTCCGGCCGCGTGATGATCACCTTTACCCGGCGCTAGGCCGCCATCCCAGCCGCATCGCGTTCGCCGTCACCAGCACCGTCGCTCCCGTATCCGCCAGGATCGCCGGCCACAGGCCCGTCACCCCGATCACCGTGGTGACCAGGAAGACCGCCTTCAGCCCCAGGGCGATCGTGATGTTCTGGCGGATATTGGCCATGGCCGCACGCGACAGGCGGATCATCGCCGCGACATCGCCGACCCGGCCGTGCAGCACCGCCGCGTCCGCCGTCTCCAGCGCCACGTCGGTGCCGCCGCCCATGGCGATGCCGACATCCGCCGCGGCCAGGGCAGGCGCGTCGTTGATGCCGTCGCCCACCTGCGCCACCCGCTGACCGGCCGCCTGCAGCTCGCCCACGATCCGCTGCTTGTCCTCCGGCAGGAGCTCCGCCCGCACCTCGACCCCGAGCTCCCGGCCGATCGCCTCGGCCGTGCGCTGGTTGTCGCCGGTGAGCATGATCGCCCGAACACCCGCTTGCCCGAGGGCCGCAAGACCGGCCTTGGCATCCATCCGCGGCTCGTCCCTGAACGCGATCGCCCCGACCGGCGTCGTGCCGGCGAGCAGCACGGACACCGTCTTGCCCTCTTCGGTCAGTGCCTGGACCTGGCGCGCCACCGGCCCGTCCAGCGGCATGATCTCGGCCGCCATCCGTGCCGAGCCGAAGAACAGCCCGACCCCGCCGACGCTGCCCATGACACCCTTGCCGCCCAGGGCCCGCGCTCCTTCCACGGATGGCAGGGCCATGCCGCCCGCCCGCTCCAGGATGGCCGCCGCCAGCGGATGGCTGGAGCCGGACTCCAGGGCTGCGGCCAGCCGCAGCACGTCCGTCTCGCTCCGCCCAAAGCCGACGATGTCGGTGACCTTCGGCTTGCCCTCGGTCAGCGTGCCCGTCTTGTCGAACGCCACCAGGTCCATCCGCCCGACTTCTTCCAGGACGGCTCCCCCCTTCATCAGCAGCCCGCGCCTGGCACCTGCCGACAGGGCCGCCGCGATCGCCGCCGGCGTGGAGATCACCAGCGCGCAGGGGCAGCCGATCAGCAGGATCGCCAGCCCCTTGTAGATCCAGGCGTCCCAGCTCTCGCCGGCCAAGAGCGGCGGCAGGACCGCCACCAGCGCCGCCACCACGACCACGCCCGGCGTGTACCAGCGGGAGAACCGGTTGATGAACCGCTCCGTCGGCGCCTTGCTTTCCTGCGCCTCCTCCACGCGCCGGACGATCCGCGCGATCGTGTTGTCGGCGGCGGCCGCGGTGACCTGGACGCGCAGCACCGCCTCGCCATTGATCGTCCCGGCGAAGACCTGGCCGCCCGGCTCCTTCTGCCTTGGCATGCTCTCACCCGTCACCGGCGCCTCGTCGATGCCGCTGCTGCCCGAGAGGATGATCCCGTCCGCGGCGATCCGGTCGCCCGGCCGCACTTGAACGACCGAGCCCACCGGCACCCGCTCCACGGGCATCTCGCGGATCGTCCCACCTGGGTCCTCGACGCGCGCCACCTTGGGCACCAGGGCGCTCAGCCCCCGGATGCTCGCCCGTGCCCGGCCGGCGGCCACGCCTTCCAGCAGCTCGCCCACCAGGAACAGGAAGACGACGGCGGCCCCTTCCTCGGCCGCGCCGATGATCACGGCCCCGATCGCCGCCACGGTCATCAGCATCTCGATCGAGAAGGGCGTACCCACCGCAGCCGCGGCGATGGCGCGGCGGGCGATCGGTACGAGGCCGACCAGCATCGCCGCCAAGAACAGGTAGGCCCGGGCATCCGGCAGGAGGTGGCCCAGCAGGTAGGCCGCCACCAGCGCCAGACCGCAGCCCGCCGTCAGCACGATCTTGGGCTGGCGCCACCAGACGGTCTCGCCGCCGAACGGATCGGCATGGTCGTGCCCGTGATCGTGATCCGCGTGCGCATGGTCGTGATCGTGCGCATGGTCCCCATGCGGTCCCGCCGGCTCCTCCACGGCCCCGGCGACGGGATTGAGCCGGTAGCCCAGCCGGGTCACCTGCTGCTCGATCGTCGCCCGGATCGAGCCGCCATCCACGTGCCCCACCGTCAACGTGCCTGCCGCGACGGATACCCGCACGTCGGCAACCCCCTCGATCCGGCGCACGGCCGTGTCGAACTTCTGGGCGCAGCCTGCACAGTCCATGCCCTGGACGCGGTAACGAGTTTCGATGGTCGCGGCAGCCATGCCGGTTTCCTTGTACTGAAGCCGGGGCGACCCTAACTCCTCTAGCGACTAGAGGAGCAAACGGAAAATGAGTGACCTGTCGATCGGGGAGGTCGCCCGCCGCACCGGCGTGAAGGTCCCGACCATCCGGTTCTACGAGCAGATCGGCCTGCTGCCGTCGCCGCCCCGCACCGACGGCAATCGCCGCCGCTACGGGGATGAGGACGTGCGCCGCCTGGCCTTCGTCCGCCATGCCCGCGAGCTCGGCTTCGAGGTCGACGACATCCGGGAGCTCCTGACGCTGACCGCCCAGCCCAACCGCTCCTGCCACGAGGCCGACAGCATCGCCTTTCGCCATCTCCAGGAGATCGAGCGCCGGATCGCGAAGCTCGATGCCCTTCGAGGCGAACTGCAGCGGATGGTTCATGAATGCGGCCATGGCCGGGTCTGCGACTGCCGCGTCATCCAGGTCCTGGCCGACCACGCGCATTGCGCGCACGACCGGCATTGAGCGCGGAAGCCGACGCCTCGTTCCAGATCAGCGAAACGGCGATCCCGAGGATGGCGCCTCAGCCGTAGGGCGATGGGATGGGCGTCACGACGTCGATGTCAGCGGCCGAAAGCTCGGTCACCCCGAACAGCGTGATCGTGCCGGCGACCTCATAGCGGGCGTCGAAGGTGAACTGCGTGGTGTCGATCACCAAGGACATCTCGCGTACGCCGTCGAATTCCAGCGACTTCAGCTCGATCCCTGCATCGGCATCATCCAGGATGCCGTTCCCGGTCGTGTCCAGCTCCGCGAAGGTCACCGTCTTGTTGCTGGGCCCCTGGCCTGGCTCGGGATGCTCCGGACCCTCGTCGTAATAGGTGATCTGCAGCTTGTCCTGGCCGCGCGTGAAGTCGGTGATGTAGTCGTCCGCCTGCTGCATCGTCTTGCCATCGGGATCATACTGCAACCCGTTGGAGAACCGGAAGTCGACCCGGAACAGGTCGCGGCCTGACCCGCCCTCCAGATAGTCCTCGCCCGCCGAGCCCCTGAGCGTATCGTTGCCGATCCCGCCCATCACGAAGTCGTTGCCTTCCGAGCCCAACACGATGTCGTTGCCTTGACCACCCGCGATCTGGTCGTTGCCGGCACTTCCGTTGACGAAGTCATCACCGTCGCCCCCTCGGAAGATGTCGTTGGCGAGCCCGCCTACGATCGTGTCACTGCCGGTCCCGCCATCGACCTGGTTCGACCGCGCGGTGTCGATCTCCCAGTCTTCCGAAGGTAAGCGGATCTCGTCGTCGCCCGCACCGCCATAGATCAAGTTGCTGTCATTGCTGCCGACGATGACATCGTCGCCACCGCCGCCGTAGATCGAGCCGTCGCCCCGCCCGTCCTCGATCCGGTCGTCGCCATCATTCCCGTAGAGGACGTCTTCGCCATACCCGCCCTGCAGGTTGTCGTTCCCCCCGTTTCCATGAAGGAGGTCATTGCCGTCGGCCCCATCGAGTGCGTCGTCATCGAGGCCGCCATAAATGGAGTCCTGCCCTTTGCCGCCGAACAGCATGTCTCGGCCGCTGCCGCCGAGCATCGAATCGTTGCCGGCCCCACCGTCCAGTCGATCGTTGCCATCCTCGCCGTTCAGATGATCATCGTCGCCCAGGCCCAGCAGCCTGTCGTTCCCCTGCCTTCCGAGGATCGTGTCTCGGCCAGACGTGCCGGCAAGTTCGTCATTGCCGCTCGTACCAATGATGATCGCCATGATGACATGTCCTTCGCCGCAGCGCTTAGCTGCATTTTTCATGTATTTTTTGTAATTTATCGCCCATGTAAGGATCCGGCAATCGCGCGGCCTCGCATTCCTGTGGCAGCGGAGCAACGTTAGAAGTCGATCAAGCACACAGGCGGGATGGAACGAACAGGCGCCTCCAGCCCCGCTGCAGGTCCGGCCGACCTGCGTCCTGCTGACGCAATTCGGACGTCGCCCGCTGTCTGGTCTCCGATTCGGCGTTGACCGCTGCCGTTTGGGCCTTCTTCTCTCGTACGCCTTCGGGGGAGGCGCGGTGCATGTGGATTGTCCGGGTGGTGGCCCTGCTGTGGCTGCTCCTGCTACCCGCATCGGTGCTGGCCCAGGACCAGGTGCAGGAAGTCCGCGTCGGCCTGTTCGTTTCGACCCTGTCGAACATCGACTTCGCCGACGGCAGCTTCCGCATCGGCGCCGATGCCTGGTTCGTCCACAGGCTGGACGAGTTCGATCCGACCAAGCAACTGGAGGTCTCGGCCCGCCAGGGCCAGATCGAGCCGATCCGACAGTATCGTCTCCCGGACGGCACCCGATACGAATGGGTGAGGCTGCAGGCTCAGGTTGACCACGACTTCACCTTCGACCGGTTCCCCTTCGACCGGCAGACATTGCGGCTGGTGATCGAGGCGGTCGATCCGGTCGACCGGCTACGTCTGGTCCCCGACGTCGAGGACACCCGCATCGGCGACCTCGTCGCGATCACCGGCTGGGACGTGACAGGCTGGCGGCTGGAGGAAGGGCAGGTCAGCTACGACACCGAGTTCGGCTTCCCCGGCAAGGAGCTGCGCACCTATTCGAGGATTGTCCTCACCATCGACGTGGCGAGGCAGCGTACGGGCATGGTGATCGACAAGTTCCTGGGCTTCACCATGGCCTTCCTCGTATCGATGCTCATCTACCTCATGCGCACGGACCAGTTCGGGGTCAGGGTGGGCATGGCCGGCGGGGCCATCTTCGCCGTGGTCGGCAACCGGACGAGCCTGGACGCGGTGCTGGGATCCGACAACCGGCTGGGCCTGGTCGACCAGCTCACCGTCCTCGTGTTCGCGAGCATCCTGACCTCGCTCATCGTCTCGCTCGTCGTGTTCCATCTCAAGGAAGCCGGCAGAGAGGAGGTGGCATGGCGGGTCAATCGGATCGCCGGTGTGACGGCCCTGGTCGTGTTTCCGCTCCTGGCGGCCATCGCCCTGGGCCGCGCGCATGGCTGGGAGAGCTGAGTGTCCCGGGTCGACCGTCAGCCACCGGCCTTGGACAGAGCGAAGGCGGCGAGGAATCCGCCGACGGTGATCAGCCCGGCATAGTCGTGCGTCGTCTCGAACGCCTCGGGGATCATCGTGTCGGCGAGCATGGCGAGGATGGCACCCGCGGCGACCGCATTGGTCGCGGCGATCACGGCCGGATCGGTTCCCGCCAGCACGATGTTGCCGATGAGCGCGGCCGCACCCGAAGCCAGCGCGATGGCGCCCCACACCCCGAACACATAGATGGGCGACCGTCCTGCCCGGCGCATGCCGGCCGCACTCGACAGGCCTTCCGGCAGGTTGGACAGGAAGATTGCGATCACCGCTACCATGCTGACGCCCGTCCCGCCCAGCAGGCTCACCCCGATCACGACCGATTCCGGGATGCCGTCCAGCAGTGCGCCGATCGCGATGGCCAGGCCATTGCCGTCACCCGCCGGTTGCTGCTGGCCGCCCGACCGCTTGCGGTGCCGGCCGCCCCGCCGCGAGATCACGATGTTGGCGACGGTATAGACGACCGCCCCGGCCAAAAAGCCCGCCGCGGTCGGGGTGAAGCCGCCCTGGCGGTAGGCCTCGTCCATCAGCTCGAACGACAGGGCCGAGATCAGCACCCCGCTGCCGAACGCCATCACCGCGGCCACCATCCGGGGCGGCAGGTGGGCGAGGTAGGCGATGAGCGCGCCCACCACGAGGGCCGAGCCGCTGAGAAGCCCCCAGAGGCCCGCCTGGAGATGGATCGGCATGTTGGAAGACCCCGCGACGACAGGCCGGTACCGGCACAAACCCGCCCGGCGCAGGAAGGCTCCGCCAGCAGCCGGACATGGCTGAGCGCGATGGGCACCCTTCGCGGCGCCTGTAGCGGGGGAGCAACTGCCATGGCGGTGGCCGCGCGACCCGCCGATGCACTAATGGTGGACCGGAAGCAACGCGAAGCCGAGAAAATGTACACTGAAACAAGCGGAAAAGCTTGGGTTCACGGTACCGGAGAGATGGCTGGCCGCATCCGCGACCATGACTGGCGGGCAAGCCCGCTTGGGCCCGCGGAGAGCTGGCAACAGGCCCTCAGGTTCGCCGTCCTGCTGCTCCTCAACAGCCGGCACCCGATGTTCATCTTGTGGGGTCCGGAACTCACTCAGATCTACAACGACGCTTACCGCGACACGCTGGGACCGAGGCGGCATCCGGCGGCGCTGGGGGCATCTGCACGCGAGACCTGGGGCGAGAGTTGGGCCGTCATCGGCACACAGATCGAGCAGGTGATGTCGGGCGGAGGTGCCGGCTGCTACGGGGACAAGCCGGGCGGCCAGATCCAGCATGTCCGGGGCGAGAACGACGTCGATTGGGACTGCAGCTTGAGCCCGATCCACGACGAGACCGCGCCCCAAGGCGTGGGCGGCGTGCTGGGCATCTGCCGGGAAACCACGGCACAGGCGACAGCGCGGCGGGCCAGTCGGATCCAGTATCAGAAACTTGTCGAAGCGATCGATCAGGGCTTCTGCATCCTGCAGCTCATCTTCGACGACGCGGAGCGCGTAGTTGATAATCGCTTCGTCGAGATCAACCGCGTCTTCGGGCAGCAGACCGGGATGAGGAACGCGCTCGGCAGGACGATCCGCGAGTTGGTCCCGGACATCGAGCCATTCTGGCTCGACACCTACGGCAAGGTCGCGCGCACGGGCGAGCCGATCCGCTTCGTCGACCATGCGAGGTCGTTGGGCCGGTGGTTCGATGTTTATGCCTTTCGGATCGACGAGCCGCAGGACGGGCGGGTCGCCGTGCTGTTCGGCGATATCACGGCGCAAAAGCAGGCAGAGCAGCGACTGCAGGAGAGCGAGCAGCGCTTTCGGCACCTCGTCGAAGGCTGGGCCCAGGCCGTCTGGGAGTGCGGCCCACACGGCCCAGCCTGGCTTGCCGACAGCGGACATCCATCCGAGCCTTCGCCAGGCGATGGCTGGCTGGAGACCGTTCATCGTGACGACCGGGCGCAGCTGGAGCAGCGATGGCAAGAAGCGGTGGCGACGGGAAAGCCGCTGAACGCCGAGTTCCGGCGGCGCGGGGTGGGCGGCGAGTGGAGATGGACGAACGCCAGGGCGGCGCCGATCCACGGTCCCGACGGCTCGATCCGCAAGTGGGTCGGCATGGACATCGACATCACCGCGCGCAGGTGGGCCGAGGAGCAGTTGCGCGAAAGCGAGGCGCGCCTTGCGGCCATCTTCACCGGGGCCTCGGTCGGCCTGTCGGAGATCGGCATGGACGGACGCTTCCTCAGGGTGAACGACGAGATCTGCCGCATCCTGGGACGCTCGCGCGAGGAGGTGCTGCGCCTTGGCCTTGCCGATGTCACTTATCCACTCGACCTGGCTCCGAGCATGGCTCTCGTCGCCAAGGTGCTGCAAACGGGTGGAAGCGCCAGGCTCGACAAGCGTTACCGGCGACCGGACGGCACGCTGGTCTGGGCGAACAGCAGCGCCACGCGCCTTCCCGACGCGGAAGGCCGCCCCGGCAACCTGCTGGTGGTCACCGCTGATCTCACGGAACGCCGCAAGGCCGAGGAAGCCCTGCGTGACAGCGTGGAGCGGCAGCGGCTGGCTGTCGAGGTGGGCAGGCTTGCGACCTGGGACTGGAACATCCGGACGAACAGGACGACCTGGTCTGACGAGCACTACGTGATCCAGGGCTATGCGATCGGAGAAGTCGAGCCCAGCTACGAAACATGGACCGCCCGCCTCCATCCCGAGGATCGCGCCCAAGCGGAAGCAGTCCTGGCCCAGGCGCGCGTCACGCGGCAGGACTATGTGCACGAGTTCCGGACCTTGCACCCCGACGGCGCGATCCGCTGGTGCTCGGCACGAGGGCGCTTCTTCTACGACGAGGCGGGCGAGGCCGTGCGCATGATCGGCGTCATGATTGACGTCACGGAACGGCGGACATGGGAGGAGGCGCAGAAGGTGCTCGTCGGCGAGCTGCAGCACCGCACCCGCAACCTGATCGCGGTGGTCGCCGCCATCGCGGACCGCACCCTCAAGCGCGCTGCCACCCTCGACGCGTTCAAGCAGCCATTCCAGGACCGGCTGAGCGCGCTTTCGCGGATTCAGGGCCTCCTGGCCCAGCGCGAGGCGGGGCAGCGGGTCACCTTCGACGCGCTGATCGCAGCCGAGCTGGGGGGTCTGGGCGTGCTGGATGCGGACCGTGGCCACCCCCAGGTCGTGCTGGACGGTCCGCGCGGCGTCCGGCTGCGCTCGGCGATGGTGCAGGTCTTCGCCCTGGGGATCCACGAGCTGGCCACCAACGCGGTGAAGTACGGGGCGCTCTCGATGCCAACCGGCCGGCTCGAGGTCCGTTGGCGGGTGGAGCGAACGACGGACGCGGGCTCGCGGCTGCACGTGCACTGGCGGGAAAGCGGCGTGCCCATGCCCGTTGGCGCCAGCGCCTCCACCATGGCACGTGGTTACGGGCGCGAGCTGATCGAGCGTGCCCTGCCGTATCAGCTCCAGGCGGTGACACGCTACGAGGTGGGCCCGGGCGGGATAAGCTGCTTCATCGCTGTTCCCCTGGAACGGGACTGAGTGAGCAGACGCGCATGTCGGTCCCGCTGTCGGCGCCCTGTCTGCCTGGGCTCTATCCGTGTCTGCCCAGCGGTGATCGGATATTTCTTCCTGATGACGTGTTTCCGGAAAGAAAGTAATACTCGGCGTCGTGCCCCGGGAAGGTCGGCGGCAGCTTCCACCGGGCGAGGAAACGGATGACGTCGCGTTATGCTGCTGCCATGGCCGGCATTGGCTTCCTGGGCGCCTGCATCGGGCTCGCGGTTCCCTCGGCCCAGGCATCCCACGAGGTCCCGGGCTTCACTGCCCACTCGCCGGCGCTGGTGGCTGCGATGACCACGCCCCGCGTCGTCGCGCACATGAACGAGCTGCAGTGGATCGCCGACCGCAATGACAGCCATCGTGCAGCGGGCAGCAGCGGCTACGCCGCCTCCTTGAACTATGTCCGCCGCAAGCTGGAGGAGGCGGGTTACCGGACCGTCACCCAGACCTTCACCTTCCCGTTCTTCGAGGAACGTCGCCCGCCCGTCTTCCAGTTGACCGCCCCGGTGCGCAGGAACTTCGTGCCGGGCAAGGACGTGGCCACGGTCCAGTTTTCGGGTGCCGGTCGCCTGTCCGGCCGCCTCGTCCCGGTCGACCTGCAGATCCCGCCCGGCAAGGGCGGCAGCACCAGCGGCTGCGAGTCCGCCGACTTCCCGTCACCGGGCCCGGCGCCGGCCGTGGCCCTGATCCAGCGCGGCACCTGTTCCTTTTCCGACAAGGTGTCGAACGCCAGGGCCGCCGGCTACGAGGCGGTCGTCATCTTCAACGACGGCCGCCCCGGCAGCACCGACCTGCTGATGGGCAGCCTGGATGCCCCGTCGCCGTTGCCCGTGCTCGGCACCACCTATTCGCTCGGGCGGGAGCTCGCCTCGCTCGCCGAAAAGGGGGCGGTGGTCCGGCTGGACGTCACGACTAGGTCGGAGGAACGCAAGACAGCCAACCTCCTGGCCGAGACATCCTCGGGCGATCCTGGGCGCGTGGTCATGGTCGGTGCCCATCTCGATTCGGTCGAGGAGGGTCCGGGCATCAACGACAATGCCAGCGGCAGCGCCGCGATCCTGGAACTCGCGATCCAGATGGCCAGGCAGGATATCCGCCCGAGGAACCGCGTGCGGTTTGCCTGGTGGGGTGCCGAGGAAGCCGGCCTGTACGGCTCGAAGCACCATGTCGCGACGCTGACGCCCGGGCAGGCGAAGGCGATCATGGTCTACCTGAACTTCGACATGATCGCGTCGCACAACTTCGTCTGGCACATCCAGGAAGGCGACCCGAAGAGCCGGGCCGATGCCCTGGTCGAGCAGGTCCTGGCCAGCTACTTCAAGCGTGCCCGCCTGCCGCATGCCACGATCGAGGCCTTCGGCAACTCCGACTACGCCCCGTTCATGGAGATCGGCATCCCGATTGGCGGCCTCTTCAGCGGTGCCAGCGACATGAAGACTCCTCGTGAAGCCGCCAGCTATGGCGGCACCGCCGGCCAGGCCCAGGATGCCTGCTACCACAAGGCCTGCGACACCAACCGCTTCATCAATCGGCGCTCGGTCCGCGTGCTGAGCAAGGCGATCGCCGATACGACCTACCGGTTCGCGATGACCGCGCGGGACCTGCGTTCGGCCGGGATGTCGGGCAGCGGGACGTCCGTTCGCGACTGAACCCGCTCTCGCACCTGCCGGGCCCGCAGCCGTCCGCTGGCCCGGCCTTCATCACCCGTGGGCCGCCACCGGCCCATCGGGGCCGCGTCGTTCGGGCGCCTTCGTGGAACCCTGACCCATTCGGCCGCTTCGACTCGTGATGTGTAAAGGTGGCCATCGTACGGAAAGGCTTTCTCGCCCAGGGCGAGGCTGCCCGTCGAGACGAGGGCCGATGATGAAATGATGTGGTGATGAATGCCCCCTCACGATGGAGATCAACCATGCCGATGACATCGCGCATCGCTGCGCGGATGAGCGCAGCAGCGGCAGCGTTGCTGCTCCTTGGCGCCTGCGCCAGCACGCCGCCACCCGACGATGCCATGGCCACGGCCAAGATGGCGCTGCAGCGCGCCGAGGCGACCGAGGCTCCTCGCGAGGCGCCGCTCGAGCTGCAGCAAGCCCGCGACAAGCTCACCGAGGCCGAGAAGGCGATCGTCGCGGAAGACTATGTGGCGGCACGCCGGCTGGCCCAGGAGGCTGCCGCCGATGCGCAGTATGCCGAGGCGCAGTCGCAGCGGGCCGTGGCCGAGCGGAACCGGCAGCAGGTGGAGAGCGCCATCGGCGCCCTGGCGCCCGGTGGGTCGGCCGTGACCACGCCACCGGCCGCCACCACGACGACGACCGTGCCGCCCACCATGTCCACGACCCCCTTGGCGCCGCCGGCGACCGGAGGAATCCAGTGATGCGTAACGTCACCATGGCGACCTTGCTGGCCGGCAGCGTGCTGGCCCTTGTGGGTTGCAGCACGCCCAACAGCCCCGCCCTCGACCAGGCGCGCTCGGCCGTGTCCGCGGCCCGCGCCAATCCCGACGTCATGAGCTATGCGCGGACCGAGCTCGATTCCGCCGAGGAGGCGCTCTCCCGGGGCGAGCGCGCGCTCACCGAGGAGGAGGACCTCGAGGAGGCGGATACGCTGGCCTATGTCGCGACCAGGCGCGCCGCGACGGCCGAGCAGCTGGCCGCCGCGCGTGCCGACAACCAGGCGATCGAGGGCTCGGGCGAGGCCCGCGAGCGCGCGATCCGCATGACCCTGGAGCAG